>BTTF01000113.1:0-5729 GCA_036244995.1 bacterium
ATTAGTTCCCCGGCCTCCTCAGTGCTTATATGTCCGGCACTGTAGTCCTCCATTATGGCCCTGTCTCTTTTTCTGCTATGCTTCAGGGTAACAAGGTTGCATCTGAAGGCAACATCTGTGTTATCAAGCTGAACGTCCATACTGACTGCCTCAAGCGGGGCCCTGCCGGGGTAATACTTCGCCGGATTATAGCCGAGGATACTCAGGTTGGCAACATCAGAGCCCGGACTGAACCCCTCGGGAATGGTCCTTGCTTTTCCGAGGGTCCCTGTCCTGGCAAGTCTGTCCATGTTGGGCGAGAATGCGGCCTGAAGGGGTGTCTTTCCGTCAAGTTCCTCAATGGGCCTGTCAGCCATTCCATCACCTATGATGACAATATATTTCATGGTCTCCCTTCTTAAAATTCCAGCACGCTGTTCAGGGCATCTTCAACGGCCTTGACCGTTGCCTTTGTCCTCTTTGGTTCCCTGGAGACCCTGAAAACAGTGTCGGGGTCTTTAAGACCGTTTCCTGTGAGGGTGCATACCACTGTTTCTCCACCACTGAAATAACCCTGCCTGTAAAGTTTTATCACTCCCGACAGAGAGGCTGCTGAGGCCGGTTCACAGAATATCCCTTCAGTTGAAGCTATGAGACTGTAAGCATCGAGTATCTCCTCATCAGTGACGGCCTCTATCAGTCCGCCTGATTCGTCCCTTGCCTCTACAGCGAACTTCCAGCTCGCCGGATTCCCTATACGTATGGCTGTTGCAACGGTTTCCGGTTTTTCTACGGGTTTACCAAGGACGATCGGGGCAGCCCCTGCAGCCTGAAATCCGAGCATCCTGGGCAGGGAATTGATAATGCCTTCCCTGCGGTAGTCATTATATCCCCGCCAGTATGCAGTGATATTACCGGCATTTCCTACCGGCAGGGCATGGAAATCCGGTGCCTTTCCAAGCTGGTCGCACACCTCATAGGCAGCGCTTTTCTGTCCCTCGAGCCTGTAGGGGTTCAATGAGTTGACCATGGTTATAGGATATTTTTCCACCATCTCCTTGACTATCGTGAGGGCCCGGTCAAAATTATCCTCAATCTGTATGACCTCAGCACCATGAATCATTGCCTGAACAAGCTTTCCAAGGGCAATCTTGCCCTCCGGAATGATGACAATGGCCTTCAGCCCGGCCCTTGCCGCATAGGCTGCGGCAGAAGCGGAAGTGTTTCCGGTAGAGGCGCATATGACAGCTCGTGAATTGTCCTCAACTGCCTTTGATATAGCCATTGTCATTCCTCGGTCTTTAAAGGAACCGGTAGGGTTTGCACCATCAAACTTAAAGTAAAGCTTTAGGTTTAAACCAACTCTCTCGCAGAGATTAACCGCACTGATAAGTGGTGTGTTTCCTTCAAGAAGGGTTATTATGGGAGTCTTTTCAGTAACAGACAGGAATTTCCTGTATGTATGGAGAATCCCCCTCCATCTCCTGCACATTCGATCGTCCTGTTCAGATGAGACAGGCATTCGGGGTTCGCTCTTGGGCATCGAGATAAAACCTCCTTGTCATATGAATAAGAATTTAATCTTTAACACTGAGACATAACCGTAATGAAATCCTGGACTATTCAATAATATCGCCCTCAACAGGCTCAACCTTGATCCCTTCTTTTGTCAGGGATTGAAGTCCGTCGTCGAGATTCTTCTCATCCCCTTCCAGTTCGAGTATCATCTCTCCAACTGTCTCGCTTACCCGTGCCCTTCTTATATTCGGCATTACATCAAACTTTTTGGCCATCGTAAAAAGTACGGGTTCCTTTATAAGGTGCTGCGGAAAGGTTAATTTTACTCTTCGTTTCATGAGTTCCCCCTTCCACCTGCTATGGCAGGCACTATGGAGACCTCGTCTCCATCCTTTGCCTCGGTCTCTTCGGCATTTAAAAACCTTATATCTTCTTCATTCAGATAGATATTTACAAACCTCCTGATCTTTCCACCTTCGGAGACCCTTTCTGCCAGTCCGGGGTAACGCGAATCAAGATCCCGTATCATCTCTATTATCTTTCCGGGTTTTCCTTCCACCATTTCCTGACCGTCGGTCAGTCTTTGAAGGGGTGTCGGGATCATTACCTTTACTGCCATGGCTACCTCCTTTCTATCTCAATATTTTTTTGTGTCGGTATTTGATTTCAGTTAACAACCGACACTTTCTTCTGATCACAGGCACTGACACTTTTTTAATATCTCCTCAAAGGATGCAAGGTTCGGGTTTATATGATACGGCTCGGCCACCTTTCCCTGCAGTGCCTCCTGGGTCTTCATCCCGTTGCCCGTAACACAGATAACCGTTACTTCATCTTTGTCTATATATCCTTTTTCAATAAGTTTCCTTGTAACCGCCACAGTTACGCCACCTGCTGTTTCTGCAAAAATCCCTTCGGTTCTGGCGAGGAGTTTTATTCCTTCAACTATCTCATCATCCGTGACCTCTTCGCCGTAACCGCCGGACTCCTTTACTGCCCCGCAGGCATAAAACCCGTCTGCCGGGTTTCCTATGGCAAGTGACTTTGCTACGGTATCCGGTTTTATGGGTCGTATAACATCAGTATCGTTCTTGATGGCTGTAACAATAGGATTGCAGCCTATTGCCTGAGCAGCAAATATCTTCGGATTTGCCTCATCTAAAATCCCCACTTCCCTGAATTCCTTAAATGCCTTCCATATCTTTGTCAGAAGAGAGCCACTTGCGCAGGGGACTATGACATTGTCAGGCGCTTTCCAGCCCAGTTGCTCTGCAATCTCAAACCCGATGGTCTTTGAGCCTTCGGCATAAAAGGGGCGTATATTGATATTTACAAAGGCCCAGTTGTATTTGTTTGCAATCTCGCTGCAGAGCCTGTTGACGGCATCGTAATTGCCGTCAACAGCTATAAGATTAGGTTTAAAGACCAGGGAGGCAACAATCTTGCTGGCCTCAAGTGTGGCAGGTATGAAGATAAACCTCTTGAACCCGGCCTTTGCCCCGTGGGCAGAGACGGAATGTGCAAGGTTGCCTGTTGAGGCACAGGCGACTGTATCAAAGCCGAATTCCTTTGCCTTTGTAAGTGCAACCGCTACGACCCTGTCCTTGAAAGAAAGGGTCGGGTGTGCCACAGTGTCGTCTTTTATATATAGCTCTTTCACACCGAAAATTTTTGCAAGGTTTTCAGCCTTTATCAGGGGTGTAAAGCCCGAATTCAACCCCACCTGGGGCTCACCCTCTATCGGCATGAGCTCTTTGTATCTCCAGAGGTTTTCCGCCCTCCCTTCTATCGTCTCCCTTGAGACCGCCTTCTTTATCGCCTGATAGTCATAAACAACTTCAAGGGGTCCAAAGCAGAACTCACACACATAGATGGGCTCTATGTTATATTTTCTGCCGCATTCTCTACACTGTAGTCCTGTTACAAATCCCACTTTCTTGCCTCCTTTCCTGAACTTCCCTAATGTTACACAGCACAATAAAGTATTCTATTTTACAGAATTGTAAGCGGAAAATTAAAGGTTTTTTCCATATTCGAGCTTAACCGGTTCTAATGTCTCTCCAAACGGCCTTATTCTACGCGCTGTAACCCTTCTTTTTTGTTATGCTATAATTTCCTTTATGAGAATTATCATTATAGGTGCCGGTGAGGTAGGATACCATATATCAAAGTTCCTATCCAGAGAAGAAGGGGTAGAGGTTGTTGTTGTTGATACCAACAAGGAGCAGCTTGGTAGAATAAATGAGGAACTTGATATTTCTGTAGTGGAAGGGGAGGGGGGATCCCCTTCGGTTCTGAACGAGGCCGGCGCTGATAAGGCATCTATTCTGCTTGCAGTAACCAATAGTGACGAGACAAATATGATCTCCTGCCTTGTGGCCAAGGCCCTCTTTAATATACCGCGTAAGATTGCAAGGATAAGGAACGATGAGTACTATGCCAACAGGCTTCTCCTTGCAAGGGACAATCTGGATATAGACCCTGCCATTAATCCTGAGCTCGAATCCGCAAGAGCGATTCTCAGGATTATCGATGCCCCGTTTGCCACTGATGTTGAAGAGTTTGAGGGTGGGGTGATTAAGGTTATAGGATTCAGGGTTCAGAAGGACTCCCTGCTTGCCGGAAAGACTTTACAGGAGTTCAGGGAGAGAATAAGGGAAAAAGTGCTGATAGGCATTATTCAGCGTGAGAACAGCGCTATAATCCCCTCCGGAAAGGACAGGATTGAGGAGAATGATATCGTTTACCTGCCTGTTCACAGGGATCATGTCCACAGAACGGCGGCCTTAATCAGTGGTGCCTTAAAACCTGTCAGGAATATGATTATAGTAGGGGGAGGCAGAATTGGTTTTCATGTAGCAAGGGAGATGGAAAAGAAGGACGTGACCGTCAAGATTATCGAAAAAAATCCCGAGAGATGCAAGTTTCTCATAAAGAACCTGCGGCGCACTGTAGTGCTGATCGGTGACGGCGCCGACAGGGGACTGCTCGATGAGGAGAATATAAGTGCAATGGATGTCTTTGCAGCCATCTCCAATAACGAAGAACTCAATATTATGTCCTCCCTGCTTGCAAAAAGGCTCGGGGTGAGAAAAGTAATAACCGTGGTTAACCGGACAGACTATCTGCCCCTTGCCCACAGTCTCGGTATTGAGGTGGTAATCAGTCCAAGGCTTATTACTGCGAGTTCCATTCTGAGATACATCAGACGTGGAGAGATTCTGAGCCTTACCGCAATTGCAGAGGACATGGCCGAGATTATTGAGGCAGGGGTTGGTGAAAAATCAAACTTTATCGGCAAGAGACTGAAGGATGCAAAAATACCGGTCTCTGCCCTGATTGGTGCAATTATCCGTAATGGTGAAGTAATCATCCCCGGTGGTGACGACATAATAAGAAAAGGCGACAGGCTGATTATTTTTGCCCTCAGAGAGTCCATAAGGCAGATAGAAAACCTGTTGCTATGAACTGGAAGACCATTGTAAACCTTACCGGAATAGTTGTCCTTATTGTCTCGTTTTTTATGCTCTTTCCCATAGGTGTATCCCTTTATTTCAACGGAAGCGACCTGACTGCACTCATTTATTCTTTTGTGGCAACTTTTCTTTCGGGTATGGCCCTTTTTCTCCTTACCAGGAAGTCGAGAAAAGAGGATCTGAGACACAGGGACGGCTTTATTGCTGTTACGGCCAGCTGGGTAGTTGTTACGTTTTTCAGTTCATTACCCTTTCTCTTTTCCCATACCTTTGCATCCTTTACTGATGCATATTTTGAGGCCATGGCCGGATTTACTACAACAGGGGCTTCAGTACTTGGAAATATAGAAGGAGCGCAAAAAGGGGTTCTTTTCTGGAGAAGCCTGACCCAGTGGTTGGGTGGAATGGGCATTGTGCTCTTCTCCCTTGCTGTGCTGCCCATGCTTGGCGGCGGAGGCATGCAGTTGTTTAAGGCGGAGGTGCCCGAGATTACCGTTGATAAGCTAAGGCCGAGGATTGTGGATACGGCAAAGGCGTTGTGGTATATATATACATCCCTTACGGCACTGGCTGCAATCCTTTTCATTCTCGGTGGTATGAGCGTATATGATGGTATCAGTCACTCATTTACCACCCTTGCAACAGGGGGATTTTCTACAAGGAATGCGAGTATCGGATACTATAACAGTCCTTTTATAGATGCAGTCACAACAGTATTTATGTTTCTTGCAGGTATAAATTATACTCTATATTTTT
>BTTF01000114.1:0-5709 GCA_036244995.1 bacterium
AGGTCTTCCATCACACGGGTCTTCAGTTCCTTGTCATCGTCGGCATTCCAGTGGGTTCCCGGCACCTTCTCCCTCGCCTCAAGCAGTTCCTGTATATGAATACTCCCGATATTCGAAGTCATTATGGTGACGGTATTGCGGAAGTCAACAGTCCTGCCCTGGCCGTCGGTAAGCCTTCCGTCGTCAAGGAGCTGCAACAGTACATTAAAGACCTCCGGATGTGCCTTCTCAACCTCATCAAAGAGTATCACTGAATAGGGCCTCCTCCTGACGGCCTCGGTAAGCTGTCCACCCTCTTCGTACCCGACATAACCGGGAGGTGCACCTATCAGCCTGGAGACTGTATGCCTCTCCTGATATTCGGACATATCTATCCGGATGAGTGCATTTTCGTCGTCAAACAGGAACTCGGCAAGAGCCCTTGCAAGCTCTGTCTTTCCTACACCTGTAGGACCGAGGAATATAAAGGAACCGATCGGCCTGTTCGGGTCCTGTATGCCTGCCCGTGCCCTCCTGACCGCATCAGAAACAGCCCTGATAGCCTCATCCTGGCCCACAACCCTCTGGCTCAGCCTCTCCTCCATCTTCAGGAGTTTTTCTGTCTCACCCTCAAGCATCCTGCTCACAGGAATACCCGTCCACTTTGAGACGACCTCTGCAATGTCCTCCTCATCAACCTCTTCCTTGAGCAGACGCCTGCGGCTCTGGAAATCGTGAAGCTTGTTGTTTTCCTCCTCAAGCGCCTTCTGAAGCTCGATCAGCTTTCCGTATTTCAGCTCTGCCGCCTTTGTAAGGTCTCCTTCGCGTTCAGCCTTTTGAGAGTCCAAATGGGCCTGCTCTATCTGCTCCTTCAGCTCCCTTATCCTCTGTATAATCTCCTTCTCACTCATCCACTGAGCCCTGAGGGCATTCCTCTTCTCTTCAAGCTCTGCAATCTCCTTCTGCAGTTTCTCCAGTTTCTCCTTTGCATCCTTTGAATCGTCCTTCATCACAGCCTGCCTCTCTATCTCAAGCTGCCTCAGCCTCCGCTCTATCTCGTCAAGCTCTGTGGGCATGCTGTCTATCTCCATCCTGAGTCTTGCAGCAGCCTCGTCAATGAGGTCTATCGCCTTATCCGGAAGGAACCTGTCCGTGATGTACCTGTTTGAGAGCACTGCCGCTGCCACAAGTGCCGAATCCTTTATCCTGACACCGTGATGAACTTCATAACGCTCCTTCAGTCCCCTGAGTATGGATATGGTATCCTCTACCGAGGGCTCTCCCACATATACGGGCTGAAACCTCCTCTCAAGGGCTGCATCCTTCTCAATATACTTCCTGTACTCATTAACGGTAGTGGCGCCGACACACCTCAGCTCACCCCTTGCAAGTGCGGGTTTCAGCATATTTGAGGCATCTATAGCGCCCTCTGCAGCGCCTGCACCCACAATGGTATGCATCTCATCAATAAAGAGTATTATGTTGCCTGCTGCCTGCTCAATCTCTTTAAGAACGGCCTTCAGCCTCTCTTCAAACTCACCCCTGAATTTTGAACCGGCTATCAGCGCACCAATATCAAGGGCTATAACCTTTTTATCCTTCAGTGTTTCAGGGACGTCGCCGGCTACAATCCTCTGTGCAAGACCCTCTGCTATTGCCGTCTTTCCAACACCCGGGTCGCCTATCAGGACGGGGTTGTTCTTTGTCCTTCTTGCAAGCACCTGCATCACCCGCCTTATCTCTTCGTCCCTTCCGATAACAGGATCGAGTTTTCCCTTTCGGGCAAGTTCCGTGAGGTCTCGTGCGTAACGCTTGAGCGCCTGATACTTCTCTTCCGGATTCTGATCCGTCACCCTGTGGGCGCCCCTTACTTCCTGCATAACCTCGAGAATCTTCTGCTCCGTGGCATTATACCTCTGGAGCAGTTCGGATGCAGGACCTCCCTCGGTCACGATACCGAGCAGCAGATGCTCCGTGCTCACATACTCATCCGAGAGGTGCTCTGCCTGTTTCCATGCCTCGTCAAAGACCTTTTTGAGTCTTGCAGAGATGTAGAGCTGCCCCATCGGGGTTGCACCCGTTACCTTTGGAAACCGCTCTGTCTCGGCCTCAACATCTTTCCTTAACAGGGTTATGTCAATCCCTATCCTCTGTAGAATCTGTACCGGTATCCCCTCATCGTCGGACAAAAGACTGAGAAGCAGGTGCTCAGGCTGAAGCTCCTGATTCCCCTTTGCCTCAGCTACCCTCTGCGCCTCCTGAATAGCCTCCTGTGATTTCATTGTCAGTTTATCCATTCTCATAATTCCTCACCTCCTGCCTTAATCTTTGAAAATACTCCTGATCCTCTTCTCAAATTCCCTCCTGCTGTCTTCTTCAAGGCATTGCAGCATGGAGTCCATCTCCCTCTGCAACGCCACAAGCCTTCTCCTCATTCTGAGGATAATATCCACCCCTGCCTTGTTAACCCCAAGGTCCCGCGTGAGCTCCAGTATAAGGTGCAGCCTCTCGATATCCTCATCAGAATAGAGCCGCTGTCTCCTTACCCGCTTGGGTGTAATCAATCCCTCCCTCTCATAGAGCCGGAGGGTCTGCGGGTGAACACCCAGCATCCTGGCAACAACACTGATCATATAAAGGGGATGCTCCCTGTCCCTTTCCACCATTATCTCCTCACCATCCTTTGCCGTGGATTCACTTTATACAATTTTTCCATTTCCCTGAAGAGTTTTTTATCAGCAGGGGGGAGTTCCTTTGGTATTACTATTTTTATATTTACGTACTGGTCTCCCCTCTTGCCTGTCTTCGGGGAGGGAAAACCCTTGCCCTTCAGCTTGAACCTCTGGCTCCCCTGAGTGCCGGGTGGCAGGGTCATCTTTGTCATACCATCAATGGTCGGCACCTCTATCTTTGCACCAAGGGCAGCTTCGGGTACCGTCACCGGTACTTCAACATACAAGTCGTTTCCTTCCCTCCTGAATATCGGGTGGGAAAGTATCTCAATCTCTATATAGAGGTCACCGGGGGGACCGCCGGCCACACCAGGTTCACCCTTGCCCCTCAGCCTCACCCTTGAACCATTGTCCACACCGGCAGGTATCTTCACCTTTACGGTCTCGGTCTTTAATATTGTCCCCTTACCCCTGCAATCAGGACAGAGCCTTGTTGCTTTCTTCCCTGTGCCTCCACAGTCAGGACAGGTCTGATTTACACTGAAAAACCCCTTCCGGCTCTTTAACTTCCCAGTCCCGCCACATTTCGCGCAGGTTGTAACCCCCTCGGCACCACTGCCGCCACACCTCCGGCAAGTAACTCCGTGGCTTATTGTTATTGGTCTCGTAACACCTGAAAATGCCTCTTCAAGGGTCAGGGTCATTCTTGTTACAAGGTCAGCGCCCTTGAGCGGGGCCTCCCTGAATCCCGTCCGTGCACCTAAAAAGTCCGAGAAGATGTCTTCAAACCCGGGAGCCTCAAACCCTCTTCCTGTAAAGCCATGCGTCCTGAACTCCTCAAATCCGGGACCTGCCTCAAAACCCGCAGGCCCCAGCCTGTCATACTCAGCCCTCTTCTTGGGATCGCCAAGGACTGCATAGGCCTCATTGATCTCCTTAAACCGCATCTCCGCCCCTTTGTCCCCCGGATTCAGGTCAGGATGGCATTTACGCGCAAGACGTCTGAACGCCTTTTTTATCTCATCCTGAGGAGCGTCCTTGCTTACTTCCAGCACTTCATAATAGTCTTTCACACCGGTTGTCATCCCTTCCTCCCTAACTAAAAACTATTATATTACCTGATAAGACCTTTGTCAAGACTTTTTTTAAGGTTGACTAAAGATGCTTAATAATCAAACAGTTAGGGGCAATGCTGCCTGTATGGCAGATAAAGAGTGTCACCGGGCAGCAATTCACGGTCATTGCTGAAAATTACGCTTACGATTTTTCAGGCTATAATCGCGGCATTATGGTATACTCAAAGTTACATTTTTAACAGGCTGAAAAGCACTTCAGGAACTGAAAGAGAGGATTTTAAAGAGGATGAGCAAAGAACTGAACAAGATTATTTACTCCATGATAGGGGTTAGCAAGTTTTACGACAAGAAGCCGGTACTGAAAGATATTCATCTCTCCTACTTCTACGGGGCAAAGATCGGAGTCATCGGCCTGAACGGGTCAGGAAAAAGCTCCCTTCTCCGTATCCTTGCTGGAAAGGATACGGAATTCAACGGTGAAGCGGTCATCGCACCCGGCTACACCGTGGGCTTCCTTGAGCAGGAGCCGGAACTGGATGACGGCAAGACTGTGAGAGAGAGCGTTGAAGAAGGGATGCAGGAGACAGTTGACGCCCTTAACGAATACAACCTGATTAATGAAAAATTTGCCGAGCCGATGTCTGATGACGAGATGAGCAGGCTTATTGAACGTCAGGGAGAGGTGCAGGAGAAGCTGGACGCCCTGGATGCATGGGACCTGGACTCACGTCTGGAGATGGCCATGGATGCCCTGCGCTGCCCTGCGGGAGATACGCCGGTCAAGCTTCTGTCAGGAGGGGAAAAGCGCCGTGTGGCCCTTTGCAGGCTTCTGCTGCAGAAGCCGGACATCCTCCTGCTGGACGAGCCCACGAACCACCTTGATGCCGAGACAGTGGCCTGGCTGGAGCATCACCTCAAAAGCTATCCCGGCACCATCATTGCAGTGACACATGACCGCTACTTCCTTGATAATGTTGCAGGGTGGATTCTGGAACTGGACCGGGGAGAGGGGATTCCCTGGAAGGGTAATTACTCCTCGTGGCTGCAGCAGAAGAAAAACCGTCTGCAGCAGGAGGAGAAGTCAGAGAGCGAAAGACAGAAGACCCTTCAGCGTGAGCTTGAGTGGATACAGATGTCTCCCAAGGGACGTCATGCAAAATCCAAAGCGCGTATCAATTCCTATGAGGCCCTTCTCCGTCAGGATATCGAAAAACGGTCAAAAGAACTCGAAATCTACATTCCACCCGGCCCCCGTCTGGGTGATGTCGTCATCAATGCCGACAGCGTTAGCAAGGCATACGGCGACAATCTTCTTATGGAGGATATGACTTTCTCCCTTCCTCCGGGCGGCATTGTCGGCATCATCGGACCTAACGGAGCCGGAAAGACCACCCTTTTCCGGATGGTCACCGCCCAGGAAAAGCCCGACTCCGGCACCTTTAAGACAGGAGAGACCGTAAGGCTGGCATACGTTGACCAGAGTCGCGATGACCTCGATCCGGACAAGACTGTTTGGGAGGTCATCACCGAAGAGGCAGATGTTGTTCAGCTCGGCAAGAGGCAGGTCAACTCACGCGCCTATGTGGCACGCTTCAATTTCTCCGGGGGCGATCAACAGAAGAAGGTTTCAATGCTCTCCGGAGGCGAGAGAAATCGCGTCCACCTGGCCAGAATGCTTAAGGAACCGGCCAATGTCCTCCTTCTTGACGAACCCACCAATGACCTGGACGTAAACACCATGCGTGCCCTGGAAGAGGCCCTGGAGAACTTTGCAGGCTGTGCAGTGGTCATCAGCCACGACCGGTGGTTCCTTGATCGTATCGCCACCCATATACTCGCCTTTGAGGGTGACAGCAAGGTGGTCTGGTTTGAAGGGAATTACTCCGAATATGAGGCAGACAGAAAGGCCCGCCTTGGCGCTGCCGCCGACCAGCCCCACCGCATCAAATACCGGCACTTGACCAGGGGGTAAGTACGGCGGG
>BTTF01000115.1:0-5661 GCA_036244995.1 bacterium
CTTTGGCGGCAGATACAGGATTAATCATGAAAAATCCCTGGAATTTTCCTTCTCGGAAGATACAAATACTGCCGGAGCCCCTGATTTTATGGTCGGATTCGGATACAGATATAAGTTTTAACTTCTTCAGAGCCTTCCAGAACGTATAATCGAATAAAGCAGCCATAGCCCGAGCATAAAGGCCATCAGGAATCCGGAAAGACCCAGCAGGGGTATGTCAAAGACCCGGCCACCTCTATCCGAGAGTGTAAGTATGGCAGAGCTCAGGGTAATTGCTGCAATAACAATACTGAAGGCGAGGCGGTTGGTTGAGCGGTCGATATCCCTTATCAGGCGGTCGAGACCCAACGGGGTCATCTTTATATGCAGGTCGTCCTTCAGGGCCTTTCTCATGAGGATTCTCACCTGTTTTGGTGTGGTTGTTGCAAAGTCTGTCAGGTCTTTAATCTGCTTTTCCATCTGTTTGTAGATTTTCTTCGGGTTGTACCTGCTTTTTATAAGACGTGATGCGTAGGGTTCTGCAATGCTTATGAAGTTGAAGTTAGGATCAAGCTCCCTGCCGATACTGTCGAGTATAAGCATGCACTTGTTGAGTAGCAGCAGGTCTGAGGGTATCTTCATGCGGTGTTTTATGGCAACGTGCATGAGGGTATCAAGGTAGTGGGCAATGTTTATCTCGGAGATTGTAAGGTCATAAAGGGGAATGAGGAAGTCAATGATATCAGCCTTGAATTCGCGTTTAAACGCGTCTATATCCACATCTTCCGTGACGAGCCCAAGGGCTATATACTCGTCAATCAGGGAGTCGAAGTCCTTTTTTACAAGGGCGACAAGGGCGGAAGCAATGCTTTCCATCATATCAGGGGAGAGCCATCCGATAATACCGAAATCCACAAGGCCCAGGCGTCCGTCCGGCATAACAAACAGGTTGCCCGGATGGGGATCGGCGTGAAAGAAACCATCCTCAAGAAACATCTTGAAATAGGCCTCCACACCTATTCTGGCAATCTCGGTCCTGTCAAGGCCGAGACGGGTTATGCCTTCAATATCATCAATCCTTACCCCTTCTATCCGCTCCATTACAAGGAGTCTCTTTGAGACGAGGTCAGGGAAAATCGAGGGTATGAATATGTGAGGATGTTTTGAAAAATTCCTGCGGAACCTGGAGGCGTTTTTCCCCTCCTCAGTGAAGTCGAGTTCCTTTCTGATAGTCTTTGAAAACTCATCGACAATACCCGTGGGATTAAAGAACTCTGTTTCCGGGATGTATTTCACCATCCGGGAACTGATGGCCTTCAGGATAATTATGTCTGTTTCTATTATATCGCTGATATCGGGTCTCTGCACCTTTATTACAACAGGGGTTCCATCCTTCAGGGTTGCATAATGGACCTGGGCAATAGAGGCAGCAGCAATGGGTATTTCATCAATGCTTTCAAAGAACGCCTCGGGAGGAAGACCTAAATCTTCCTTTATGGTTTCCCGTACGTGGTGGAAGGGAAAAGGTGGCACTTCGTCCTGCAGTTTCTTGAATTCATCTGCAAAGGGTTTTGTTATGAGGTCAGGCCTTGACGCAAGTACCTGCGCCAGCTTTATAAATGACGGGCCAAGTTCTTCAAAGGCGAGTCTCAATCTTGCAGGGATTGAATGAGTGCCTAACTCAGGGGGTGCACCGAGAATCTTCAGCCTCTTCCTGAACGGTACGACCCTCTGCAGATTCAGCTGTTCTATGAACCGGCCAAACCCGTGCTTGAGGAATACATTGACAATCTGGCGAATCCTGCTGATGTTCCTGTAAGTTCTTTTTAGCCTGAGGAATTCAAGGAACATCAAGTGCCTTTCTGCTCTGACCCTTCAATGACAGCTTCAAGCTTTTTGACCCGCGTAGAGAGTGCCTTAACCTTCTTGTTTAAATCCTCGATATTTTCCTTTGTGGGAAGGTTCATCTTCTCAAGGGTTTTTGCCAGGACGTCGGATATACTCCTTGTCAGTTCGTCAGAACCCTTTTCAGCCTTCTCAGACCACTCCTTCACAAGCTTTGCCCCCTGGGTTTCACTCAATTCGCCTTTTTTTACGAGTTCATCAATCGATTCCTTTATCTTTTCCTGAACTCCAAAACCGGCAAGTAATGCATTCCTGACAACATCAAAGATTGTCATAAAAACCTCCTTTCCATTACGGCTTGATCGGGTTAATAAGGTTGTACTTTATGGGGTATGGAGTTAGGTTATCAGTATCCTGATTCCCTGAATTTACCCCTCGCCCCTCGTGGCCTTTATTATATCGTACACTTTATTGAGGACAGAATCAAGTTTTTCCACCTCCTTGATTCCACCCTGGGCCATGTCCGGCCTGCCACCCCCCTTGCCGCCTGCAAGGGCGGAAAGCCTTCTTACAATCTCACCGGCATTATAGTGGCCCTTCAGGTCCTTTGTTATCATGCAGACTATGGCAGCCTGGCCATCAACTGCTGATGAAGCTATAATGATACCGGATTGAATGCGGTCTTTTATGTTATCTGCCAGTAGACGGAGCTCCTTTGGGTTAAGGCCATCCTTTCTTGTCTTTATGACCTTTACACCATTCAGTTCCTTCGCCACTTTCAGTGCCTCTGCAATTGTATCGCCTGATGTGCCTGTCCTGAGTTTCTGAACCTCCTTCCCGAGTGCTTTCATGTCAGAGAGGAGTTTCTCCGTCTTTTGCAGGGGTGTTTCTGTCTTCAGCAGCTCTTTTATCGAATCAAGTTCATACGCCTTCTGCCTGAAGTATTCAAGGGCTCCACTTCCGGTTAACGCCTCTATTCTCCTGATGCCCGAGGCAACACTTCCTTCCGAGACAATCACGAACAGTCCTATCTCACCAGTTGCCCGGCAGTGTGTGCCGCCGCAGAGCTCCCTGCTGAAGTCTCCCACTGAGACGACCCGAACGGTTTCGCCATATTTTTCATCAAAGAGGGCAACCGCCCCGGTCTTCATCGCATCTTCAATGGACATGACATCTGTCCGGACAGGGAGGTTGCCGAGAATTGCTTCGCTTACAATATCTTCAATTCTCCTGATCTCATCTTTTTGCAGGGCATAAAAATGTGTGAAGTCAAACCTCAGCCTTTCAGGGGTTACCCATGAACCGGCCTGCCTGACATGCTCACCAAGGACTGTCTTTAATGCCTTGTGCAGGAGGTGGGTAGCCGTATGGTTTCTCATGGTCGCCCTTCTCTTCTCTTCATCAACACTGCAGGTAACCCTTTCTCCCTTTTTGACCTTTCCGCGTTTTATCTCTGCACGATGCACGTGAAGGCCATGAACCGGTTTTTTGGTATCAATGACCCATACATGGGCTTCTTCCGTATCCATTATGCCGGTATCGCCCGCCTGCCCCCCGGATTCGGCATAAAATGGCGTCCTGTCAAGGATTATCTCTCCCTCTTCACCCTCTGTCAATTCCTCCACTGGACGGCCCTCTTTTAACAATGCCCTAATCAAGGCTTCTGTCTTTAAAGTCTTGTAGCCTGTAAATTCTGTTTCATCTGTCTCCTTGACGATTTCAGTATAGACAGAGGTCATGGCACGATCTTCCGCATTCCATACAGCCCTTGCCCTCTTGCGCTGCATCTCCATCTCCCGCTGAAAACCCTCTTCATCGATACTGAGCCCTGCGTCCATTGCGATATCCCGTGCAAGGTCAAGGGGAAAACCATATGTGTCATAGAGTTTGAAGACCTCTTCACCGGGAATAACGGTCTCTCCCGGTTTTTTTATCTTTGCAATAACATCATCAAGTATATTCATCCCCAGCTCAATTGTCCTTGTAAAACGTTCTTCTTCAATCCTGAGGAGTTTTTGGGTCCTCTCCCTTTCATCGATGATTTCCGGATAGAGATCGCCCATTGAGTCAATAACAGGGATGACCATTTTATAAAGACACGCTTCATGCAGGTTCAGGAGTCTTGCATGTCTTGATGCCCTGCGGATTATCCGTCTGAGCACATATCCCCTCCCTTCGTTTGAAGGTACGATACCTTCAGAGATCAGGAAAGTTGTTGCGCGTACGTGATCGGCTATTACCCGTATGGATGCGTCTGTATCCGGTGAAAATCCGTATTTTATGCCTGAAAGAATGGATATCTCCCTGATAACAGGTTCAAAAAGGTCTGTGTCAAAATTGTTCAGTTTACCCTGAAGTACTGCCGTGATGCGTTCAAGTCCCATTCCCGTATCTATGCTTGGATGCGGCAAGGGTGTAAGGTTCCCCTTTTCGTCCCTGTTGTACTGCATGAATACGAGGTTCCAGAGCTCAAGAAACCTGTCACAGTCACACCCGGGGGCACATTCCCTGCTGCCGCAACCCACTGACTCACCCTGGTCGATAAGTATTTCGGAGCAGGGTCCGCAGGGTCCTGTATCAGCCATCTGCCAGAAATTGTCTTTTGCGCCAAGTCGGACAATCCTGGAGTGTTCTATGCCGGTTTCATCTTTCCATATCCTCTCTGCCTCGTCATCCTCTTCATAAACAGTGGCATAGAGCCTATCCTTCGGCAGCTTAAAGCATTCGGTCAGTAGTTCCCAGGCGAGGGATATGGCCTCTTTCTTGAAGTAATCTCCAAAAGAGAAGTTTCCGAGCATTTCAAAAAAAGTGTGGTGTCTTGCCGTATGTCCAACGTTTTCGAGGTCACTGTGCTTTCCCCCGGCACGCATGCATTTCTGACAGGAGGCAGCCCTCCTGTAAGGCCTGCTCTCGATCCCGAGGAATACCCCTTTGAACTGGACCATCCCTGCATTGGTAAAGAGCAGGGTAGGGTCATCATGTGGAACCAGGGGCGAACTCTTCACAACCTCATGATCTTTTTCCCCGAAAAACCGGAGAAAACTTTCACGTATCTCTCTACTTGTCATAAAAGTACCTTCTTATTTCACCGCAGAGACCGCAGAGTTCGCAGAGATAAAAAGATGACACAAACATGATTTTTTGCGAACTCTGCGGTCTCCTGGCTAAAATGTTTTATCCTGTTAATCCTGTCTAACTATCATTTTCCATTTTTCGTCATTATCCTTCTGAACTTAATACAGATTATCCTTTGCTGCCTACTGCCTGCTATTCTGTAGTTCCTCTGCGGTCTCTGCGGTGAATAGTTACCATTACCTCACTTTGTAATTCCCGGCTCCGTACTCACTATCTCTGTGAGTTTGCCGTCGGTAAACCTTAGAATGGTCTTGAACATCCCACCCCATCTGTCATATTCCCACTGGACCCTATCCTTTCCATCTGCTGTTGGTTTAAGGACTTTTACTATGGTTGGTGCCCCCCAGGCGTATCTTGCCTGCTGGAGTGTCATACCGGTAACCACTGCGGCCTTTTTGATGTTTTCCTGAATCTGAGGCGGATAATCCTTGATCTCCTCATATGTGTATTTTATCGCCTTGGTGCAGCCGGCGAACAAGACAAAGACCATGAAAGACAGCACTAAAGACCTCTTCATAACACAACCTCCTGTTCATTATTAATCATCCGGATAAAGTCTGATAACACGGTGACGTCTCACGGTTACGAAGCCCGTATCGCAAGGCGTCTGACGGTTACGTGAAAATACGAAGTACGTAACCGCTGAACGAAACGGGCCTCGTTACCGTAACCGCCTTACGATACCTCCATCACTCATCACTC
>BTTF01000116.1:0-5560 GCA_036244995.1 bacterium
GTGATTATCCGGGGCTAATGCTTACTATACGGCTAACAGCGTGGTCAAATAACCGGTCCAGTCCGGAAGGCCTGCTCCGGTCCTGCAGGAAACCTCAAAAATTTCCAAACCGGAATTAAGCGACAGGGCATTTCTTTTTATCTTTTCAATGTCTACATCAGTATGAGGAAGGAGGTCCGTCTTGTTGATAACGAGAATACCTGATTCCTGAAACATCAAGGGATATTTTAAGGGTTTGTCATCACCCTCCGATATACTCAGCACCATTGCCTTCATATCTTCGCCAACGTTAAACTCCGCCGGGCAGACGAGGTTCCCTACATTCTCTATAAACAGAAGACTTATGTCATTCAGGGAAATCTCATCAAGCGCCTCCCTTATCATGTCGGCATCAAGGTGACATGCCCCTTCCGTATTTATCTGAACCACCGGAACATCAAGGGCATTTATCCGCTCGGCGTCATCTGTCCCGGTAATATCGCCCTCTATAACCCCTATTGAAACCTTGTCTTTCAATGCCTCTATGGTCCTTACAAGAAGAGATGTTTTGCCGGCGCCGGGTCCGCTCATCAGGTTTATCGCAAAAATCCCTTTTTCTTTAAAGAGCTTCCTGTTTTCTTCTGCGATCTTCTCGTTGGCTTCAAGTATACGCCTTACTACCTTTACCTTCATGAAAGAGCCTCCTCAGTCAACATCAATCTCCACAATATCAAGTTCTCTCCCCCCATTGATACTGAACCGGGTTCCGCCGCATTCAGGACAGGCAAGGATCAACCCGGATGCAGCTTCAAAGTCATTATGACATTCAGGGCAATACCCGACTATTGAAACCTCTTCACAGATCAGGGTTGCACCTTGGGCAATGGTATCTATTTTGATTATATCAAAGGCAAAAAGGAGAGACTGAACCTTTACTCCTGAAACCTTCCCTATACGTAATGAAACGGAATTAATCCTCTTAAACCCAGACTTCCGGCACTCTGTTATTGCTATATCCAGAATGCTCCGGGCTATGGACACCTCGTGCATCAGGTCTTCTTGTGCTTTTCCCTTTCCTGCTCAAATGCCTCTTTCCCGGCCTCAATAGCAGAGCTAAGGGCTGATTTCTTCTCCCCTATAAACTCCTTGCTCTTCTCAAGGGTTGTAGAAACCGCTTCCTTACTCTGTTCCACCCCCTGAGTGACTTTCTCCTTAATCCCGGATGTCTTTTCCTTGACATCCTCTGCAAGGTCTCTTACCCGCTTTCTCGTCTCAGATCCTGACTGAGGGGCAAGAATCAAAGCCATTCCTGCACCAACAAAACCACCCAGTAAAAAGGCAAAAAACATCGAACCGACACCGTATCCCTCTCGCTCCTCCATAATATTAACCTCCCTTACGCAATAAATTCTTTAAAAATACTACAAATGCTGTTTTAACGCCGGTTTTAAGACCGGCAATAACGGCATTTGTCTCGGTTCCAACTTTACTGATCACACTTGAGACTGACCGGACATTACTTGCTGTATCTGTAAGGACATCGCTAATCTCTCTCATTCCCCGTGTTACCGACTGAAGATCTCCGGCAATATTTTTGAGGTTTTCAAGTGTCTGTTTGAGTTCATCGATTGCCGGCGGAAGCTCTTTCCCCGTGGCATCAAGAAACTCATTAAGTCTCTTCATTGTCTTCCTGAACTCAACAAGCACAGGGATTAAAAACCCTGCCGAAATTATGACAACCACTGCTATTATGACAACTGCAATCTCACTCATGATAAAATCATTATAACATACTTTAATTTCTAAGTGGAGTTTCGCAAAGCTCGAAAACTTGACTCTTGTCCTGCCTATACATCAAAATATCCATGTCCATCATCCATAGCTAATCTCTGACAGTAATCAGTCATGAATACCGGGCGAATGGATAACTATTTATAACCACATTATAACCACAATGAAGGTACTTGTTACAGGTGCTACAGGCTTTATTGGAAGCCATTTAGTCGAGGCTCTTGCGGGCCGGGGCTACAGTGTTAAATGTCTGGTAAGGTCCTCTTCAAACCTTAGATGGATAGAAACACTACTCTCCCCCTCGAGGCTCACAAACCTTCCGGGAGCCTCTTCTGTGGAACTTGTTTACGGGGATTGTCAGGATATCAATAGTTTAAAAGGGGCTGTCGAGGACTGTGATTATGTCTTCCACCTTGCCGGACTTACAAAGACCGGGGATACGGATAATTTTTTCAAAGTTAACGTTAAGGGGACGGAAAATCTTGTTAATGCCTTAACAAAGACGGGCAGGAGATTAAAGAGATTCGTCTTTCTAAGCAGCCTTGCCGCCGTCGGCCCGAGCCTTAACGGAACACCTGTTACAGAGAGTACGGAACCACACCCCGTTTCTTTTTACGGCAAGAGCAAACTCGAGGCTGAAGGTGTTGTTTACAGTGTAAGGGACGAGATACCTGTGACAATAATAAGACCTCCGGCGGTTTACGGCCCGAGGGACCGGGATTTTCATATGCTCTTCAAGATGATAAAACGGGGGATATTTCCATATTGGGGGAAGACCTTTTATTCCCTGGTTTATGTCGATGACCTGATAAATGGTATACTATTTCCTATGGTAAATGAGATTGCTACCGGCAAACTCTATTTCATCTCGGACTCGAATGTCTATACAAATGAAGATATAGCCTTTGAGATAGCCGCGATTTTTGAACGGTCTTTTATAAAGTTGCGGATACCAAGGGCCGTGATGCCTCTTTTTGCCGGTATCAGTGAGAGATTCAATAAAGGGGGCATAATCAATAGAGACAAAATACGGGAGTTGCATCACCCATACTGGACATGTGATTCAACTCTTGCGACACAAGAACTTGGATATAAATCAACTGTAACGTTAAAGGAAGGGATAAAATGGACGGCAGACTGGTACAGAATAAACAGATGGCTGTAAAAAAAGAAGACCTCTTTGAAAAGTGTCTTCATTTTAACAAGGCAAGGGAGCTGATGGAACTGGGACTATACCCCTACTTCCGGGTTATCGAAAGCGCCCAGGATCCGGTCGTCTGTTCAAACGGCAAGAATATGATAATGGTCGGGTCCAATAACTACCTGGGACTGACCAATGATCCGCGGGTTAAAGAGGCTGCCATAAAGGCTATAGAGAAGTACGGAACCGGCTGTGCAGGTTCACGATTCCTTAACGGTACACTGGAAATACACGTAGAGCTTGAAGAAAAACTTGCCCGCTTCATGAGGAAAGAGGCTGCTATAATCTTCTCCACAGGATTTCAGGTAAATCTGGGGGTGATTTCCGCCCTCATAGGAAAGAATGATATTGTCATAATCGATAAGCTGGACCACGCCAGTATTATTGATGGTTGCAGGCTGTCATATGGAGAGATAAAAAAGTTCCGCCATAACGATATGGATGACCTTGAGCGGGTCCTGAAAAATTGTGACGGCAAAGGAAAACTTATTGTTGTTGACGGCGTCTTCAGCATGGAAGGTGATATAGTTGACCTGCCCGGGGTTCTGGGCCTTGCAAAACAGTACAAGGCCAGGCTGATGGTTGATGACGCCCATGGAATAGGTGTGCTGGGCGGGACAGGCCGCGGAACATGCGAACATTTCGGAATAGAAGATGACATAGACCTGATTATGGGGACCTACAGTAAATCCCTCGCCTCGATAGGCGGCTTTATTGCCGGAGATGAGAAGGTGATACACTTTATAAAACACTTTGCCCGTTCTCTTATATTCAGTGCCAGCCCTCCGCCGGCCTCTGTGGCTGCCGTCAGTGCAGCACTGGACATCATCGATGAGGAACCGGAAAGGATTCAGAGGCTGAGTCAGATTACAACAAAGATGCTCAGGGCTTTCAAGGAACTCGGGTTTGAGGTCGGCCCGAGTCAGACGCCGATCATCCCCATAATCGTTAAAGAGAACGAGATCGCCTTCAGGATGGCCATGATGCTGCAGGAGGAAGGGGTCTTTGCCAATGTGGCTGTAAGCCCTGCTGTTCCCAATGGAAAGGCGCTTATCAGAACCAGCTACATGGCCACACATACAGATGAACACCTTGAAATAGTGTTAACGGCGTTTAAAAAGGTGGGAAATAGCCTGGGCCTGATTTAACAGCAAGAAGAAACCAGGGAGAAATTAATGATAGAGGTAACTGAAGCAAAAACAGATCGGGAGATAAAGGAATTCATAAGATTTCCCTTTGATTTATACAAAAACGACCCCTTTTACAGCCCTGAGCTTATAAAGGACCAGAAAGAACACTTCTCTCCTGCAAACCCCTTCTTCAGGAATGCCGATGTAAAATTCCTTCTTGCCAGGGCGGGAGGAAAAACAGTTGGAAGGGTCACATCAATAGTCAATCAACAGCATATCAGATTTCATAATGAAAAAGCCGGATTCTTTGGTTTCTTTGAGTCCCGCAACGACCCAGCTATTGCAAATATCCTGTTAGACACGGTATCAAAGGACCTCGGAGAGGCAGGAATGACAGTCATGAGGGGGCCGATGGATTTTTCAACAAATGAGCAGTGCGGCTTTCTGATAGAGGGATTCCATGAACCACCCATGCTCATGACCCCTTACAATCCCCCTTATTATCCAGAGCTAATGCAGCAGTGCGGGATGACAAAGGCAAAGGATCTCCTCGCATTTATTGTTGATGTTCCAGAGGAATTACCCGAAAAGGTACTTCGTGTAGCCCGTCTGGCCGAGCGCAGGGGTATAAAGATAAGACGGGTTGAAAAGAAGAGGTTCAGCGAGGAACTCCGTGCATTCAAGGATGTCTATAATGATGCGTGGAACACGAACTGGGGGTTCATTCCCCTCACAGATGACGATCTGGAGTACCTTGGTAAACGCCTGAAACCCATTGCCCCACCCGAGATGACACTGATTGCAGAAAAGGATGGTGATCCTGTTGGATTCCTTGGTCTTCTACCTGATTTCAATCTCCTTCTCAGGAAGATGAAGGGCAGACTAAACGCGATATCCATTCTTAAGGCCCTCTACTACCAGAGAACCATAACAGACCTCAGACTTCTCCTCCTTGGCGTTAAGTCCGCATACAGGCACAGGGGGGTTGATGCCCTGATGTTCAGAGAGGCATTCAAGGCCGCAAGGAAACGCCACAAACGGGTGGAAATGTCATGGATTCTGGAAGACAACGAGCCGGTTATAAGAATTATCGAGATGTTCGGGAGCAGCTTGTACAAGAAGTACAGGATATATGAAAAGACAATATAAGGAGAGACATGATAAACCCTGAACGGTTTTAGGTATCACAAAGGCTTCACCTGGATGGAGATCCCGAAGTAGTTCGGGACTCGGAGGAGGGCCGGATGCCCGACGAGAATGAGTGAAGGGTTTATCATGTCTCTCCTTATCGCTCTATTACGTGGAAAACTAAACTTTCTTCAATACAAGGGCTGCATTAATTCCCCCGAAACCAAAAGAAGTGCTCAGGGCCACCCTCATATCCTTCTCTGCAAGGTCTGATGAGATATTGAGACCACACTCCCGGTCAGGCTGGGCAAGGTTTATGGTTGGAGTAACC
>BTTF01000117.1:0-5531 GCA_036244995.1 bacterium
TGCAACAGGGGGATTTTCTACAAGGAATGCGAGTATCGGATACTATAACAGTCCTTTTATAGATGCAGTCACAACAGTATTTATGTTTCTTGCAGGTATAAATTATACTCTATATTTTTATGCTTTTAAAGGCGACCTTTCAAAGTTTGCAAGGAGTGACGAATTCAGGTTTTATCTGAGGGTCACTGTTATTGCCATAGCACTGTTGACCATAGACCTTTGGGGGAGGGATTACAGCACTCTCCTGGAGTCTGTCAGGTATGCATCGTTTCAGGTAGTTTCAATAATGACAACAACGGGCTATGCCACTGCTGATTATGAAAAGTGGACCTACTTCGCCCAGTTGCTCCTTGTCATCCTGATGTTCTTTGGTGGAATGATCGGTTCGACCGGTGGAGGTATGAAGCAGGTAAGGATATTACTGATGTTCAAGCAGGCATACAGGGAGCTCTACCAGCTAATTCATCCCAGGGCAGTGACCGTGCTGAAACTGGAGGATAAGTTCGTGCCAAAAGAGATACTGGGCAGCATCTGGGGATTTCTCTTCCTCTTTCTGATAATATGGGTCAGTGCAACACTTGTGATGACATTGCAGGGGATAGATATTATTACATCCGCATCAACTGTTGTTTCCGCACTCTGCAATGTAGGGCCTGCCCTTGGCGGGGCCGGTCCTGCAGAGAACTATGCCGGATTACCTCAAATGGCAAAATGGGTGCTTATATTTTGTATGCTTGTGGGAAGACTTGAGGTTTATACGGTGATTATATTGTTTATTCCACATTTCTGGAAAAAATAAGGAGGAAGTAAAGATGAATACAATTGAGGTATATAAAAAGCTGCCGGGGAAGAATTGCGGTCAATGTCCGGAGAAGACCTGCATGGCCTTTGCACTCTCGTTGGTCAAGGGTGGAACGGATGTGGAGAATTGTCCTTACCTTGAGGCTGCTGTTGCAGAGGAGTTGCGCGGGGCAAAGGGGGCTGACTGGCGTGAAAGCCTGATATCGAATCTTAAGGAAGAGGTGAGCATGCTTGATTTCCCCCTTTGTGCCAATGGTATAGGTGCAGAGCTTGTTGACGGGTCAATGAGGATAAGCTGCCTTGGAATGGATTTTCTTGTCAGCCCGGAGGGTGAGATAACCACAAGGGGATACATAAATCCATGGATAAAAATACTCCTGTTGCACTATATAAGGACCGGAGGCAGGGGTGAGCCTGCAGGCAGGTGGGTCTCGTTTTCAGAGCTCAAGGCCGGTCTGGTAAAGGCGTCATCCTTTAACCGGGATTGTGAGGAACCCCTGAGGGGGTTGCTGGACCGCGATATTACGCGGACCGGAGCCATGCTCTCCCGTCTTGGTGCAGAAGAGACGGTTTCCGAGTCAGCCGACCATGCGTGGAGACTTCCGGCACTTCCAAAAATTCCGGTGCTTATCCTTTACTGGAAGGAGGATGAGGAGATCGGTGTTATGGGTTCTTCAACGTGCAAAATACTCTTTGACAGCTCGGCGGACCGTTTTCTGGATGTGGAGTCACTCATATTTCTTCTGGAAGGGCTTGCAAACATAATCAGTCACGCGTTGACACGTTAATGATACAGTTTTTTTCAACAGGTCACTGTAGTGGCGAGGTTTCCTCGCCTTCCTTGTTTTGAACAGGTTGTTGCAGGGGCGAGGTTACCTCACCCTTCTTTTCTCGCATATTATGGCGGAGAGGGAGGGATTCGAACCCTCGGTGGGGTGTTAACCCCACAACCGCTTAGCAGGCGGCTGCCTTCAACCTCTCGGCCACCTCTCCATGTTTATCGACAATTGACGATTGACGATTGATAATCAATCAGCTATTCTAACAGAAAAAGAGCAGGTCATGCAAAGAATAATTACTTTTGGCAGCTTTCTATATTCTCTATGGTTTTTAGTAGTGGCGGGGTCTCCCCGCCTTCTTTAAGTCTTGGATCCCTGTTTCTGTCTGTAATCATCTATCGCCTTTCTCAGTGCATCAGCCCCGAGGTTGGAGCAGTGCATCTTCTGCGGGGGTAATCCTCCGAGGGCACTTGCAACCTGTTCCTTTGATATTGAGAGGGCTTCTTCAAGGGTCTTGCCCTTTATCATCTCCGTTATCATACTGCTTACAGCTATGGCTGCACCGCAACCAAAGGTCTGAAATTTTGCTTCCTCGATCCTGTTGTCCTTTACCTTGATAAAGAGCTTCATCATATCTCCGCAAACAGGATTGCCTTCAGTGCCTACGCCATCTGCATCAGGCATCTCGCCCACATTCCTTGGATTCATGAAATGGTCCATCACTTCTTTGGAATACATGTTCCGCCCTCCTCCATATCTCCCCACCCTTTGGAAAAGGGTGAGAGTTCTCTTAGTCTCTTGATTATATGAGGAAACTCCTCAAGGGCATACTCTATCTGTTCTTCCGTATTATCAGCTCCCAGTGTGAAGACAACAGAACCATGTGCTACATGAGTAGGGATTCCCATTGAGAGCAGCACCGGTGAGGATTTTAAAGCCTTTGACGTACATGCCGAGCCGCTTGCCACGTATATCCCTTTTGCTGCAAGCAGGAGGAGCATTCCTTCCCCTTCGATATACTCCACACAGAAACTGGCATGTCCGGGAAGCCTTTTTTCAGGATGGCCCGTGAAATGGACGTCTTCAATCTCCATGATACCCTTGATAAGCCTGTCCCTCAATTGCCTGATATTTTCAACCCTCAGGGGCAACTCAGCCTTTGAAATCTCGGCAGCCCTGCCCATACCCACAATTGCCGGAACGTTTTCAGTTCCTGCCCTTCGTCCGCCTTCCTGGATGCCGCCGAAGATTAGCGGTATAATCCTCTGGCCTTCCCTGAGATAAAGGGCACCTGCACCTTTAGGGCCATTGAACTGATGGGCCGACATGCTGAGGAGGTCTACGCCGAGTTCATTGACATCAACAGGTATGTTGCCTACCGAGGCAACGGCATCGGTGTGAAGGGTGATGTTTCTCTCCCTTGCAATTGCTGCTATTTCCCTTATCGGTTCTATTGTCCCGACTTCAGGACTGGCATGTATTACAGAGATCAGTATTGTCTCATCAATGATTGCCTTTTTGACTGCCTCGGGGTCTATCAGGCCGTATTTATCCGGGGGCAGATAAGTTGCCGTAAACCCCATCTTTTCAAGGAACCTTGCGGAATTAAGTATCGAGTGGTGCTCCATCCTTGTGACTATGATATGCTTGCCCTCATGCTGGCGGGCAAAGGCGATGCCTCTAAGGGCAAAGTTGTTGGCCTCTGCACCACTTGATGTAAATATAATTTCTGCATTTTTGGCGTTTATGAATCCGGCAACCTGTTCCCTTGCCTTTTCAACCGCCTCTCTGGCCTTTGTCCCAAGCGGATAAATGCTCAGGGGGTTTCCGAATTCCTCCCTGAAATAGGGCATCATTGCATTTAGAACCTCCGGTCTTAAGGGGTTTGTTGCTACGTGATCAAAATAACATTCCATGATAGTCTCCTTCTATCAGGGCCTTTTCTCTTGCCTTATGAGCCCGTTTTTCTGATATAAAACTTGAAGTAATCATCAGCCTCATCTACACCTATAAATTCATTCCCGGTCTTTTCACACCACTCAGGGATGTCTTCAAGTGCCCCGTCATAGTCCGTAAGGAGCTCAAGTATCTGCCCGCCCTTCAGTTTTCCCATCATCTCATCAAGCTTAAGCAGGTGCATCGGACACATCATGTAGACTATATCGGTGGTTACATCGGGTGTTATATGTTCGACAAACCTGACTTTCTTCATGCCACTGCACCTTTGCCCCTTCCGGCAATCAGCGTAAAATCGTCATATGACTTACCGCTCAGGAGGTCAGCAAGGGTTATAGTATTTAAAAATTCCTCAATCTGCCTTCCCAACGCCTTCCACAGGAGGTGGGTAACACAGCTATCGACCCTTACGCACCCCTCCGCAGGATTGAGGCACGAGGTTATGGCAACCGGGCCTTCAAGCTCCCTCAGTATCTCCGAGATACTTATCTCCTCCGGTTTGCTTGTAAGGAGATAACCGCCGCCGGGGCCTTTAACACTCTTTATGAGGCCTGAACGTCTCAGTCTGTTAAGTATCTGCTCAAGATAATGGGGTGAGACATCCTGCCTCTCCGAGATTACCTTGACATTAACAGGTTCATCAGGATACCCCCGTGCTATCTCAAACATGGCCCTAACGCCGTACTGACCTTTTGTCGATAACCTGAGCATAAACAATTATAAAATACTTAACCATATCTGTCAAGTATTATTTCAGCAGGATTTTATTTTAATACAACAAGGTATTTGCAGGGTCACAAAATGCCGTACTTCAGAGATAAACGGATATTTAATTTTATTCCGGATACAGCGATAAAACAGCGTTGGGTGATGTAAAAGAGTGATATGATGAACCCTGAACGGTTTTAAGTATCACAAAGGCTTAAGCTGGATTCCAGCTTAAGCCTTTGTGATACTTACCTCGGAGGAGGGCCGGATGCCCGACGAGAATGAGTGAAGGGTTTATCATGTCACTCTTTAATCATCGTTGCATTTAAGGTTATTAGGATAAGGTTTGAAAGAGTTGTTTCATTTGAGGTTTTGATTGATATAGGCGAGTGCACCATAGAGACTCAGTTCATCTCCAAGCTTTGCCTTTTCTACAACTGGAGGGGTGGGGAATATGTTTAGTACCGCTTTCAGGTAGTGGCGAACTTTTTCGACAGGGATGCCGATCTCGTTCATCATGGAGCCTCCAAGTATGATGATGTCCGGCGACCAGATAACGGTTATATTATTGAGGCCGTAAGCAAGAAACCTTGCCCTGTCGTCCCAGAATTTTTCATCGGTAATTTCATAAGGCTTTTTTCCGTACTGTTTTTCAATATCTGCCCCGGAGATATAGTTTATCAGGTATCCCCTTTCGCTCCACCCGGGACAGAGGGCGTTACCTGCATCAATTATCTGTGCTCCGGGCTCAAACCCCATTGCACCTTCATCGATTTTACCATTGACCACCCTTGCCCCGCCAACGCCTGTGCTTACTGTAATATATACGACTATAGGATAGCCCCTGCCTGCTCCGTAAATTGCCTCCCCGAGGGTTCCCATTGCTGCATCGTTCTCAATATGGGCAACGGTTGTCAATGCCTTCTGCAGCGCGTCTTTAAGCGGCTTGTTCCACCAGCCGGGTATATTGGGGCCGCCAACGGCCATAGTCTTGTCTTTGTTCAGCGGGCCTGCTATACCGCCCACAACAGCATCAATCCCTTCACCCCCGGCAAGCTCAAGGGCTGCATCCTTAAAAACATCTATTCCTTCTTCAAACTCTTTCGGGGTAGCAAGGTTTCTGCTCTCACCAAGTGCCTTACCGTCAGCTGAGGCAGCAAGGCGCATATTTGTCGCTCCTATGTCAAAAAGTATGTACATAATAGTTATGATAGTTATTTTACCTTATTTTAAGGATAGTTTTGCAACTCTCAGGCGGGGTTGCCGATTGAAAACCGGTCAACTTCT
>BTTF01000118.1:0-5477 GCA_036244995.1 bacterium
CCGGCGGGGTCTATCAGGAACTTTACAGTGCACACAGGCAGGCATGATAAAAGACCGGCGGCTATCCTTCTGTAGCCGCCACTATTGAAGCCCTGATTATATCAAGCATCCCTGCAAGGTGCTCCTCACTTATTGAAAGGGGCGGCATAATCACAACCACATCTCCAAGTGGTCTTATCAGAAGCCCCTTCTCCCTTGCCTTGAGGCAGACCTTAAAACCCATTCTGTCTTCAAATGGATATGGCTCTCTATTTTTGCTGTCACGGACGAGCTCCACCCCTGCCATAAGTCCAAGTCCCCTTGCATCACCAACATGCTCAAGCCCTCTGACTGCCTCAAGCCACGGCAACAGTATATTCTCCTTTTTCCTGACCCCCTCAACGGTCTTTTCCTTCTCAAAGAGCCCGATTGAGGCTATGGCTGCTGCACAGGCAAGGGGGTTTCCTGAATAGGAATGGCCGTGAAAGAATGTCTTCAGTTCCCTGTATTCGCCAAGAAAAGCCGAGTAGACCTCTTCTGTGGTTATTGTGGCGGCAAGGGGCAGGTAACCGCCGGTTATGCCCTTAGAAAGGCAGAGGAAATCAGGCACAACATCCTCATGCTCACAGGCAAACATCCTTCCTGTCCTGCCGAAACCGACTGCAACCTCATCAGCAATAAGCAACGCCCCGTACTTTTCTGTCAGTTCCCTGACCCCCTTCAAATACCCTGGAGGAAAGACTATCATGCCTCCGGCCCCCAGCACCATCGGCTCAATAATGACAGCGGCAATCTCCGGGGCATGCCCTTTCAATATCTCCTCCAGGCTCTCAAGACAGGCAAGTCCACAACCCGGGGATTCAAGCCCAAGCTCACAACGGTAACAATATGGCGAAGGTGCCCTGAAAGTATCGAAAAGCAGGGGCCTGAATGCCTCATGAAATATATCAATACCCCCGGCACTCACTGCCCCAAGGGTATCTCCGTGATAGGCATTATTCAGACAGAGAAACTTTTCCCTTCCCTTCTCCCCCCTGTGAATCCAGTACTGATAGGCCATCTTCAGCGCCACCTCAACAGAGGTGGAACCATTGTCGGAGTAAAAAACCCTTGAAAGACCAGCAGGCACAATATTTACAAGCTTCTCCGCCAATTCAATGGATGATTCACTGCCAAGCCCAAGGAGGGTTGAATGTGAAATCCTTTCAAGCTGATTTCTGATGGCATCGTCTATCTCCTTCTTTCTGTGTCCATGAACATTCACCCAAAGAGAGGATACCCCGTCAAGATACCACCTTCCGTAAATATCCCTTAAAAAAGACCCTCTGCCTTCTGAAATAATAACGGGCACCGCCTCTTCCCACTCCTTCATCTGTGTAAAGGGATGCCATATGTATCTTCTGTCAAGCTCTTCAAGTCTCCTGTTCTTATCAACGATATCCATAAGTTTTCATCACCTCGTCAGTTTTACGAGGTGATATTATATCATATAAAAACACTGAACTGAATTCAGCCGCAGATTACGCAGATGACTCAGATAATTTGACAATCATAAATACTTTATGATATCTTTTATCAAGTATCTCAAAGGAACAGCTTTTACTTTTCTCCTAAAATAAGCCATGAAGGCTTGAACAGACCACGAAGGTTTTTATATTACTTTTGTGGTTTTTTTATTTCTGACAGAAAAAGCACCATAATCTGTACATTAAGCAAAGGCCATGAAGGCTCATCACCATGAAGGTGAGCTCTCACGGCCTTTTTTGATGTACTAAAAAATCATAACAGGTTCAGCTACGAATGAACACGAATATTCACGAATTGGAATAATTTAAAAACAGTCTTTCTATTGGTGCAAATTCGTGTAAATTCGTAGCTGGAAAAAATCTTCTGCCTGGAGGAATCGCTTATGAAGCGAGCATTCTTTAAGACATTGTTGATTACACTACTAATGTTAACCCCGGTATCAGTGGCATGGGCACATTTCGGTGTTATCATCCCATCTGACGACATAGTCTCAAAGAAGGACAAAAAGACAATTAACCTACAGATAGAGTTCATGCACCCATTTGAAGGACAGTATATGGAGATGGCGAGACCAAAGGCATTCGATGTTATGGTAAATGGGGAAAAACATAACCTCCTCTCCACACTCAAAAGGAAGAAAGTTAAGGGATTTTCTACATGGGTGGCTGCTTACAGGATCAAGAGGCCGGGAGATTATGTGTTTTATGTTGATCCCGCCCCTTACTGGGAACCTGCAGAAGAGACTTTCATAATTCATTACAGCAAGGTTATAGTGGATGCGCTTGAGTTGGAAACAGGATGGGATGCCGAGGTTGGGCTCAAGACAGAGATAGTACCTCTAACAAGGCCATACGGCCTCTGGGCCGGTAATGTATTCCAGGGGATTGTAAAGGTCAACGGCAAATCCGTGCCATACGCAAAGGTAGAGGTTGAGTACTATAATGAGGGCGGAAAGATAAAGCCGCCTGCTGAGCCCTATATAACCCAGGTAGTAAAGGCTGATAAAAACGGTGTCTTTACTTATGCAATGCCTATAGCCGGATGGTGGGGTTTTGCCGCCCTTAATACCGCTGACTTCACGTTAAAGCACAAAGGGAAGGAATATCCTGTAGAGATTGGCGCCGTCATATGGGTAAGAACAAGGGAGATGAAATAAGATGCATATATCAGAGGGAGTCCTGTCGGCACCTGTCCTTGTGACAGGTGCCCTGCTTGCCGCAGGTGGCGTAGCCCTGGGGCTGAAGAAGATGGACTATGAAAAGATACCGGAGGTGGCAGTCCTTTCCTCTGCATTCTTTGTTGCCTCATTAATACATGTGCCTATAGGACCGTCAAGTGTCCATCTGGTCCTGAACGGGCTTTTGGGAGTATTGCTTGGATGGATGGTGTTCCCTTCCATTGTTGTGGCGCTTACACTGCAGGCAGTCCTGTTTCAGTTTGGAGGACTCACATCACTCGGTGTCAATACAGTCACTATGGCGACCCCGGGGGTCATAGCCTACTATCTCTTTAACCGGCCAATACGGAAAGGTAATAAGATTGTAAGTGCCGTTTCAGGCTTTGCTGCCGGTGTCACCGGTGTTGGTATTGGAGCCCTTCTTGTTGCCGTAGCCCTCATAAGCACAGGAAAGAGTTTCCTTGGCGTGGCAAAACTCATACTATTTGCGCATATACCGGTAATGTTAATTGAGGGTATTATCACGGCCTTTTGTGTTATATTCCTGAAAAAAGTAAAACCGGAAGTACTGGAGGCGGGCAAGTGAAAGGATTCAGGACTCATGTTTCAGGATTATGGATTATGGATCATGGATTATGGACTATATCCGGTGTTGTAATATTATTGTTCCTGATCCTTACTTCTTCGACTGTTTTTGCCCATAAAGTAAGTATCTATGCCTATGCAGAGGACGGCATGGTCTTTGCGGAGGGTTATTTTTCTGACGGCACAAGGACCAGGAACTCACTGATTGAGGTTTTTGATGCAAAAACAGGGAAAAAGCTCCTTGAAGGTAAAACCGATAATGGGGGGAAATTCTCCTTTAAGATTCCGAAGGCAACTTCCCTTAAGCTCGTACTCCATGCAAGCATGGGCCACCGGAATGATTATACCCTTAGTGCAAAAGAGGTGACGGAGGCAATGGGGATACAGGAGTCAGGAGTCGGGAGTCAGGAGCCGGGGGTTAAAGAGCAGAAGACAGAAAACAAACAGCAGTCTACCGTACCGCTGACTGTTACTTCAGAATTGTCCTCTGCTGAGATAGAGGCGGTAGTGAACAAGGCCATGGACAGAAAGCTCCAGCCTGTAATCACGATACTCCTCAAGCTGAAGGAGAACAGTGAAAAACCAGGGCTTACCGAGATATTGGGTGGTATAGGTTACATTATAGGGCTTATGGGAATAATAATGTATTTTAAGAGCAGGAGAAGGGGGTAGGGATTGGAGTGATGGAGTTGTGGAGTGATGGAGAAGAGAGAATTGTCTTTTAACTCGCAACAGTTCTTCTTTCTTAACTCGCAACTCGCAACTTTTTTTTCTTAACCCGCAACTTACTTTATAAAAATGCATCTTGAAGAATTCGCAGAAGGCAGTTCATTTTTGCACAGACTTGACCCGAGGGTAAAGTTTCTGGCCATAATTCCGTACGTCCTGGTTATTGCCATCATGCACGGACAAGAGGGCCCCTTTGCGGCCCTGTTAGTCTCCACCCTGCTGACAGCCATTGCAAGGCTCGACATGAGAAAACTCCTCAGCAGGCTCGTTGCCGTAAATGTGTTTGTATTTCTGTTATGGTTTTTTATTCCTTTCAGTTATCCCGGAGAAACAGTCTTTCAGCTCGGCCCGCTGACAGCTACCCGGGAGGGTATCCTCTATGCCCTCTCCATCACATTGAAGACCAACGCCATCGTGCTTGCAACCATAGCAATCCTTGGCACCTCGGAGGTCTTCTCACTTGCCCATGCACTTATTCACCTGAAGGTACCTGACAAGCTTGTCCACTTATTCTTTTTCTTCTACAGGTATATAACCGTCTTGCACGAGGAATACAGCAGGCTGAAGAATGCCATGCTGATACGGTGTTTCAAGGCAGGCACAAACATGCATACATACAGGACATACGCGTATCTCGTGGGAATGCTGATTGTCAGGAGTTATGAGCGCTCCCAGAGGATTTACCAGGCAATGCTGTGCAGGGGGTTCAGGGGCAGATTCCCTGTAGTAAGCCATTTCAGACTTGGTAAGGCAGATGTGGTGTTCGGTCTGTCAATGGCTGTGACAACGGTCATGCTGGCGATTATTTAAAAATTAATGGATAGCGAGGTGAACTTGATAGAACTACGGAATTTGAGTTTCACTTACCCCTATGGAAAGCAGGTCTTTAAGGACCTGAATTTCTCATTGAAAAAGGGTGACAGGGTCGGCCTGATCGGGCCCAATGGCGCCGGAAAGACCACCCTGTTTCATCTTGTAATGGGTTTGTTAAGGCCCGGGTCCGGAGAAATAAGCATATTTGACAAGGTAAGGAAAACAGAAGAGGATTTCAGCGAGGTGAGACAGAAGATCGGGCTGCTGTTTCAGGACTCTGATGACCAGCTCTTCAGCCCGACTGTTGAGGAGGATATTGCGTTTGGCCCATTGAACCTCGGCAAATCCCATAAGGAAGCCCGGATTATTGTAAGAGAGACCTGTGAGGCCCTGGGACTTGAAGGTTTTGAAAAAAAGGTAACCTACCGCCTCTCGGGTGGCGAGAAGAGGCTTGTTGCCCTTGCCACGGTTGTGGCAATGAATCCGGAGTGTTTTCTGCTTGATGAGCCAACTGCCGGGCTTGATGAGACAACAAGGGAGAGATTCCTGAGCTACCTGAAGGGACACGTAGATACCTATATAATTATCAGTCATTCCCATGAGTTTTTAAAAGGTGCAACAGACAGGGTTTACAGGTTGAATGAGGGCAGAATCACGCTTGTTTAAA
>BTTF01000119.1:0-5431 GCA_036244995.1 bacterium
AGCCCACAGGGAGGGGGTTAGTCCTAAAACAAGAAACTCATTGATTGAGATTTGCTGAAAATTCGATTGTATTTCAGGCCTCTTAGGCCTGTTTTACGAGCTTATGGGATGACTGTGATTAAAACTCGGGTTATTGATCAAGTTCAATGTTGAATTAGTAAGAAACGGTATTACACTTATAGTAAATAATCTGTAAACTTTGCGAGCTTGGCGACTTAGCGAGAAAAAGGTAGTGTAATTGACGGAAAATGTCTCTCGCAAAGGCGCAAAGAACGCTAAGAAATATGAACGGGATTAAACCTTGGGTTATTGATCAATTTCAATGTTGAATTAGTAAGAAACGGTATAACTCGTATAGTAAATAATCTGTAGACTTTGCGAGCTTGGCGCCTTAGCGAGAAAAAGGTAGTGTAATTGATGGAAAATAACTCTCGCAAAGGCGCAAAGGCCGCTAAGAAAAATGAATGAAAATGAAATATCCAGGATTATTGTTAATAACAGTTTTAAAATACATAAAACATTAGGACCGGGGTTGTTAGAATCTGTTTATGAAGAAGTATTATTTTATGAGTTGCTGAAAAATAATCTGAAGTGCGAACGGCAAGTTGGAATACCTGTGATATATGAAAGTATCAAAATGGATATTGGATTTAGAGCTGACCTGATTGTAGAGGACAAGGTTATAATCGAATTAAAATCTGTCGAAAATATTATGCCTGTTCATAAAAAACAACTTTTAACATACCTGAAATTAACGGGATTTAAACTTGGTTTATTGATCAATTTCAATGTTGAATTAATAAAAAACGGTATTACACGTATTGTAAATAATCTGTAGACTTTGCGAACCTGGCGCCTTTGCGAGAAAAAGGTAGTGTAATTGATGGAAAATGTCTCTCGCAAAGGCGCAAAGAACGCTAAGAAATATGAATGGGATTAAAACTTGGGTTGTTGGTTAATTTCAATGTTGAATTAATAAAAAACGGTATTACACGTATTGTAAATAATCTGTAGACTTAGCGTTCTTTGCGCCTTTGCGAGAAAAAAGTAGTGTAAAGAAACGTCTTTCAAAGTTCTTTGCGAACTTGGCGCCTTTGCGAGAAAATGGATATCTTTTGAATATTTTGCTTTTATCCAGATATTTCCCCCCAGAAATAGGCACGGCAGCAAACCTGTTTTATGAACTGGCAAAGGGGTTGGCTGACAGGGGGCACAGTGTAAATGTTGTTACCGGTTTTCCCTGGTATAACCTGAAGTCCATTCCTGATAAATACCGGGGCAGGCTCTTTATGAAGGAAGATATGAGCGGAGTTCGAGTTACACGGCTGGCTTTCCCGGTATTTGGTCCACAAAAAATAAAACTTGCCGTCGGACACCTGACCGCTCCTCTTACCTCCTTTTTGGGGGGACTCCTTTCGGAGAAGCCTGATGTTGTATTCATATACTCTCCCCCGTTATTCATGGGAATATCGGGATGGCTGCTGAATCTCTTCAAGGGGGTTCCGTTTATCATGGGGGTACAGGACCTGCACCCGCAGTGTTATATAGACCAGGGATTACTGAAAAACAGGCTGCTGATATATCTTCTTGAGGCCCTTGAGAAGTTTTGCTATAGGAGGTCGTCACTCATTACAGTTCATTCCGGGGGTAACAGGAGACATATTGTTGACATAAAGGGGATTGATGAAGAAAAGGTCAAGGTTCTTTCCAATTGGATAGACACGGATGAGATGAGACCACTGCCGAGAGATAACGAATTTTCCGAAAAGTACAATCTTAACGGGAAATTTATTGTTGGCTATGCAGGGACGTTGGGGATGTCTCAGGGGCTTCTGAGTGTAATTGAGGCTGCAAGGATTTTAAGAGACAGGAACGGGATCGAGTTTTTTATTGTCGGTAACGGTATAGAGAAAGAGAACCTGGAAAGCAGGGTAAAGGAATATGATTTGAAGAATGTAAGGTTTCTTGGAATGCAGCCGAAGTCTGTCTATCCATATGTAGTCGCCTCTTCGGATGTGGGATTGGTAACTCTGAACAGCAGGGTTAGAACTCCTGTAATACCGTCAAAGATACTGAGCCTTATGGCAGCAGCCAGACCGGTACTTGCAAGCATGCCACTTGACGGTGATGCCCCGAAGTTGATCAGAAAGTCCGTATGTGGTATATGTATCGGTCCTGAAGACCCTGAGTTGCTGGCTGAAAAGATTCTTTTTCTTGCAGATAATCCTGACATTTGTGCGGATTTTTCAAGGCAGGGCCGGGGATTTGTTGTCCGTGAGATGTCTCTCCGGAAGGCGGTTGCAGAATTAGAGGAGTATATTAAAAGCACGATAGGGAAGGGACAATCATGAAAAAGATACTTGCCGTATTTGGTACCCGGCCTGAAGCAATAAAACTGGCCCCTGTAATCCTGCAATTGCAGAAAACCCCTGGTGTTCAGATGAGAGTTTGTGTTACGGCCCAGCATCGCCATATGCTCGATCAGGTTCTGGCCCTCTTTGATATTGTGCCTGACATTGATCTTGACCTTATGAAACCGGATCAGTCCCTGGCAGAACTGACAGGCAGGGTTGTCAGCGGGCTTGACGGGGTTTTTAAAAAAGAAAGACCGGATGTAGTGCTGATCCAGGGTGATACTACAACGGTCATGGCTGCTTCAATGGCAGCCTTTTACAATAAGATACCGGTGGGACATGTTGAGGCAGGACTGCGTTCGAATAATTTATATTCTCCCTTTCCCGAAGAGATGAACCGAAGGATTACCTCTGTATTTGCCCGCTTCCATTTCGCTCCTACAAAAAATGCCAAAGATGCCCTGCTAAGAGAACACATTCCTGAAGACAGGATATTTGTGACAGGTAACACGGTGATAGATGCCCTGAATATGATATTGCAGAAATCGATGCCGCGAGTTGTTACAGAGATATTAAGTAAGGCGGGAGTCAATGGAAATGGCAAAAAACGCAGGATGATTCTTGTTACCGCACACAGACGGGAGAATTTTGGAAAAAGTTTTGAGAATATATGCTACGGTCTGAAAAAACTGGTTGAACGTAACCCGGATATTGTTATTGTTTATCCAGTGCATTTGAACCCTAATGTTCAGGAACCGGTAACCCGTATTTTGCAGGGGCAGGAAAGGGTGTTACTCATGGAGCCGGTAGAGTATGATGCCATGGCACATTTAATGAACTCTGCCTCGATCATACTGACTGATTCAGGCGGCATTCAGGAGGAAGCCCCCACGCTGGGCAAACCGGCTCTGGTTATGCGGGTTGAGACCGAACGGCCCGAGGGAATCGAGGCCGGGACTGCAAAGCTGGTGGGACCTTATGCTGACAGGATTGTGGAAGAAACCGAGCGTTTACTGAGGGACAGGGATGCCTATGAAGAGATGGCTGTTGCCGTCAGTCCATATGGAGACGGAAGGGCTGCAGAAAGAATTGTACAGATACTCCTTTCAGCAAGGTAGCATTATAATCAAATATTATAGTATTATAATAGTGCGATAAGTATAATACACTGTGGTCTCTGTCGCAGTTCCATATTTCTGTTATTCCCCGGAAAGCGTTCGGGGAATCTTTCATGTGATCCCGAACAAGTCGAAGGTTTCCCCGAAAGCATTCGGGGAACAACACCGAAAATAAAGATACAATTTTTAAACGCCCTGCGGTTTCTGCCGTAGGGGTACTAAATATGATTAAACATTGAACGGGGAGGTTTAATGTGGATGTTCACGAAAAAAGAATTGCCCTTGTGGATAATTATTTAGACCGGGTTTACCTTGAGGATGAGGTTTCGGATTACTATTCAGGGAGAACCGTCCTGGTTACCGGTGGTGCAGGGGCCATTGGAAGCAATCTTGTTATTGCACTTTCAAGTCTGGTAGGTGATGACGGTAAGGTACTGGTTCTGGATAATCTCTCAGCTATAAAGACGAGAGATCCATGGAATATCACGCCACTGCCTAACGTCATGTTTGTGCTTGGAGATGTGCGAAGTGACGTGGATTTAAAGAGGGTATTTAAGGAGGAACCAGGCATTGTCTTTCATTTAGCCGCCTTTTTTGCCAACCAGAACTCTATTGACTATTCCGAAACATCGGCAGAGGTGGATGTAATCGGACAGATAAAACTGCTTGAATACTCAAAAATATCCGGTCTGGAAAAGTTTGTATACGCTTCGAGCGGCTGCGCTATTTATGGAGCATATCCCGAACTTCCCATAAAGGAAGAATTTATTTCCTTGCACCTTACAACTCCATACCAGATAAACAAGATGACGGGAGAGATGTATTGTAATTTTTATAACCATCACTATGGCTTGCCTACTGTAAACTGCCGTTTTTTCAATTCCTATGGGCCTGGTGAAGTACCCGGACAGTACAGGAATGTTATCCCTAACTTTATTTACTGGGCCATGAAGGGCTTCCCGCTCCCTGTTACAGGAACGGGAGAAGAGACCAGGGATTTTACCTATGTATTAGACCTTGTGCAGGGATTGATAAAAGCCGGTTTTTATTCAACTGCAATAGGTGAAAATTTCAATCTGGCCTCTGGAAGAGAGATAAAAATCAAGGATCTGGTTAAAAAGGTTAATGAGGCGACTGATAATAAAGCGGATGTTATTTTTAAGGAACGCCGGAAGTGGGATACCAAACCGAGACTTCTGGCTTCAATAGACAAGGCCAGGCAACTGATAGGCTATGAGCCTGTTGTTGATTTTGAAGAAGGATTTCAGAGAAACATTGAATGGTTTAGAGACAACTGGGAAAAGATAGAAGCAGTTGCCGACTTCCCCCCCGGTATGAGCAGTGCGGTCAGAGGGGTAAAAGGCATATGCAACGCCGGAGTAAGGTCCTGAATTATGAATAAGAAGTAACAAAAGGGGACAGGCTACTTTTTAAGCTCAATCATCCCCCAGCCTGTTTGACTGCCCGCTTGATAGCTTGCCTGCTTACCCCACCTTGACAGCATATCGAAACAAATTTTATAATCTACCGAATCTAGGGATGCAGCATATCTTTGGATAATAGCATTAAAAGAGGGGACTGTAATAAGCATTCCGGGGTTTAAACTTAAATAATAATTCAAGGTACGAGTTTGGTAATATATAAAATTTTAAATAAATTTAAGTCGTCTTTTTTTTCTGACTTTTTTCCTGTATTCTCCTTAACCGTAGTCATCATCTTATCACTCGCCTTTACCACTGCGTGTGCACCTGCTGCTTCTGTCAAATGGGACGAACCCAGCAACCGTTCGGTAAATCAAGGAGTTTCCAGCACAAAGGCTGTTTCATTTACAACCCCGGAAGAGATGACGCCGGAGCAAAAAAAACCCGTTAACCCGTTACAGCGGTCTCCATACTTAATCGAAGAGTTAGACAAAATTCCTGCACTATCTCCAAGGGACGAAGTGTTGGAAGGCCAGGA
>BTTF01000120.1:0-5379 GCA_036244995.1 bacterium
TACTCTCCCCTCTAAAAAGAGGGGGTAGGGGGTGTGTAAAGAGCAGGTTTTCATCTGGTTAACTGTTTGATGTTGCAGACGAACATGTCTCTCTGAATAATTGCCGGGTTAATAAGGTTGATGCACTCGTAAAAAGTCCCTAATTGTCACCCTGAACTTGTTTCAGGGTCTCATAAGTTCTTGATTTATATAGATTTCCCGAACTTGATTCGGGATTCAGAATGACAGAATAGGGTGTTTCTGATTTTTTACGAGACTGTCAAGGTTAAGTTGATTTTTTTATCCTGCCTTCAACTAAAACACGAAAATGCCGAAAACTTAAAGGTACCTTAATAATCACGTAACATAACCATGTTACCATTGAGCCTGTCAATGATAGGCAGAAATCTGTATATGCGGAAAGTCGAGGAGGGCAGGGCAAAGTATTTTGCTGCTTTTTAATTAAAACACTTTTAAGAAGGGGGTAAAAATTATGTGTCCCAAATTTAATGATGGTATTTGTGAGGTTGCCGGCATTGAGCCGGAACACCTTGAGTGTGCAGATAGGAGTTGCTGCTATAAAAACAGTTATGAATACGAAATCTGCAGGCTCTTCATGGTGGATTGTATAGTGAATTGCAAGAACACACTTGATGTGGCGGCTGATGTAGCGGCATAAAAAAAGAGACGGAGGACTATAAATGGAATCAGTACAGGCGCATTCCCTGTCAGTTGGAAGACTGGTAACTTCCAGGGAATATATCCCCCCGTACACTGCAGTCACTTGTGTGGCTGAAAGGTTTTTTAATTCAAGCAGTATGGATGCTGTGGCGCTGGTTGAATGCAGGGAACCGGTAGGACTTGCCACAAGGTCCAAACTGCTCTTCAGGTTGTTCAGGAGATTCGGGTTTGAGCTTTACGGAAAAAAGCCGATCATATCTATAGCCGATCCCGAGCCACTTATGATACACGAGGATGAAAGGCTGGATGTGGCTATAGATACAGCATTGGACAGACCCGCAGATGATGTTTATGACGATATAATAGTGGTCAATAACAGTGGAAATTTTACGGGGCTTCTCTCTGTAAAGCAGATGGTGATACAGCAGAGCAATGCCCTGGTAAACAGCGTTATCCAGAAAGAGATGGCAAAGGAAAAGGCAAAGGACCTTGAGAAGATTAACAGGATCAAATCTCAGTTTATCGCAAATGTCACTCATGAACTCAGGTCGCCGGTAAATGCCATAATCGGACTGACTGAACTCATGAAAATGTCGTATGAAAAAGGGAATATAGAACAGATGAAGAACCGTCTGGCCATGCTGATGTCCAGCTCAACCTATTTGAGGTCCATTGTAACCAATGTCCTTGACCTTTCAAAACTTGAGGCCGGAAAAATGGAGGCCGTCAATGAGAGATTTGATATGGTCCCGATACTCCGAGAGGTAGCAGCCACTACGTGTGTACTCCTTGGGAATAAACCTGTCAGCGTTGAAGTGATTGCCCATGATGGACCTGTGTTTATAGTATCAGACCCTGTTAAGGTCAGGCAGATTCTGACTAACATTGTTAATAATGCGGCAAAGTTTACAGAGGGCGGCAGGATTGTTCTGGACCTTGGTTCTGAAAAGGAGAGGCTGAAAATATCAGTAAGTGATACCGGAATAGGCATAAGGGAGGATGACATCAAGAAGATATTTGAGGCATTCGGTCAAATAGAGGATGCCGGGACCAAAAGATATGAGGGGACAGGACTCGGCCTGACCATAACCAGAAACCTGCTGACTATTCTGGGTGGTAGTATCTCGGTCTCGAGCAAACATGGTGAAGGCACGGCTGTGGATATTTATCTGCCCTTTAAAAATAATGAGAAGAAGGAGTTATAGATGGAAAAAACTACAAAGAAGATACTGGTTATAGATGATGACGAGAGGCATCTTGTTGCCGCAAAAGGGCTTTTGGAGGATGCAGGCTATGAGGTGATTACACACAATCACTGGATCGGTTCTACCAGTGCAGTGGTGAACCTTAAGCCTGACCTCGTTCTGCTCGATATTAATATGCCGGCACTGTCCGGTGACAGACTCTCCATGTTGTTCCGTACAAACGGCAGTACCAGGAATGTGCCTGTTGTGTTTTACTCATCAAACGATGAAGACAGCCTGAGGAAGTCGGCTTCGAAATGCGGGGTTGCAGGGTATATATGCAAGGGTGATGTCTTTGAACTGAGGAGAAAGGTCGGGTTTTATCTCCGGCTCCGGTAAAAATTAACATTTCCTTAATCCCCCTGTAATATGCAACTGCTATCTTGGAGGCATGGTATTCAGAGAACTCCATGCCTGGAAAGGCGAAGAAAGGACCTGTTTTTTCCGGAAACGCGCTGTTTGATAAAAACACTGCTTTTTATGGAGGAGGGAAGGATTAATGAAATGCCCGTTTCTTAGAGACTGGATAGTATCATCCTGCAGGGCTGGAGATACCCCTTATATGCCGAGCCGTTTTCAACTTCAGGAGTATTGTAAAAACAAGGACCATAGAAAATGTCCTTTCTATTCTGATATGCAGGGTCAGATGACGAGTATGCAGGGTGCAAAGTTGGTGTTGGGTTGATGAGAAATGATTAATAATTGCTTGCATGAAAGAACCGAGGCCTTTTCGTGACGATGGTAAACGGAGAGCTTATACAATGAAACAGCTTTATAAATCGGACCTGCATGTGCATTCAAACTTTTCCAATAAATCCTCCATCTGGGCAATGAGAAAGCTTAATTGTCCTGAGAGTTTTACCTCACCCCGTTTTATTTACAATACCGCCGGAAAGCTGGGCATGGACTATGTAACGATAACAGACCATAACACAATAGATGGTGCACTGGAGATTGCCCACATGCCGGGTGTCTTTATAAGTGCTGAGGTTACAGCATACTTTCCGGAAAACGGATGCAAGATTCACGTTATAGTCCTGGACGTAACCGAGAGTAGTTTTAGGGAGCTGATGACCCTGGGGAAAAATGTTTACGAACTTGTAGCATATCTTCAGAAGAAAGGTATTGTTCACTTTGTCTCTCACCCCCTGTACGACATGAATGAAAAGCTTACGGTAGATGTCATTGAGAAGATGCTCCTGATGTTTGATGTCTTTGAGGTAAAGAATGGTGCGAGGGCGGAACAGTTTAATTCGTTGATAGGCAATGTTATACATTCACTTGCTCCAGACAGTTATGAAAGACTGCCGGACCGGCATGATATATCTCCGTGCAGGGTGACCTCCCGGCATAAGGCAACGGTCGGGGGTTCTGATGACCATAGCGGATTTTTTATTGCGAGGGCGTATACGGTTACCCGGAAGGGCAGGACACTGGATGATTTCCTGGCCTCGGTAAGAGGAAAACGGGTGTGGGCAGAGGGGGATAACGGTGACCCCTTGACCCTTGCCCATAGCATCTATGGTATTGGCTACAGGTTCTACTCCGAGAGACTGAAGTCAGGAACCAGGAATGCAACCCCGTTTATCGACTATCTGTTAGACAGATTATTTGATGAGAATTCAGGGAAGGTATCCATTATCGACAAGATAAAGTTCTTTGTAAGAAAGAATATCCCGGAGATGTATGACTCTTATGATGACAGGAGTTTTGAGGAGATACTCGACCGTGAGGCAAAGAGACTTGTTAATGATATGAGCTTTCTGAATAGCATCAACAGTGAGGACAGAAACAGGAGGATATTCAGGGTAACGAGTTATCTTGCAAGCAGGATGATATATGTCTATACAAATCAGAGAGATGGATTTATCAGATAAGGATAGCAGGCCTGTTTGCAGGAAGTGCGACTGGGAGTGTTTCAGGGATCCCTCAGAACTATTTGGCCCCCTCCGGGACCTCACATAATCCCCCCTCGGTTTCTTCAAGCGCATGGTAACGGACCGTGCATATATGAAACTATGGATTCAGGATATCCAGCACTACAGGGCCTGCGACTTCTTCAACGGCCGGACGTTGCCGGATTTAAAGAAACTTTCAAAGTGGAACAGTGCCTGACCCTGCCTGTTTTGTCAATAATATAGATTTGACGCCATGTCACGTCCTTGTTTTAACATAGCAGATATTCTGAGAGTATCACCTCATTAAAACATAATGCGGCTTTGCTCTCTCTTGATGATAGACTGTTGAAGGCTGCCCCAAAAGCTGGGGTAAAAATTTATCTTTATCTTTCGGCAAAAGAAATAGTTGCTATAGTTCGTGAAATCCGAAAAAGATAACCGTTTAGAAATGAACAGGTACCCGGTCGTTGAACATTTAACGAAAAGAAAGGGGTTATGGATCAGAAAGGGGACAGGCAACTTTTTACGCTTTAAAAAGCCCAGGCAAGAAAGTAACTTCAGGAATGGTAAAATAGATAACATGATTGATATTACTGAAGGCCTCTCGATTGATGAGAGCAAAATTCATCTGAAGTTCATTCGTGCTTCAGGGCCGGGTGGGCAAAAAGTCAACAAGACCGCTACAGCCGTACAACTTCGTTTTGATGTTAAAAACTCTTCTTTGCCCATTGATGTTCGGGAACGTCTTCTTCGTCTTGCCGGAAGGAGGATCACCGCTGATGGTACCCTGGTCATTGATGCCCGGCGCTTCCGTTTACAGGAACAGAACCGTCAGGATGCAATCGACAGGCTGGTTGAATTGATCCGCAAGGCAGCAGAGAGGCCAAAAGTCCGTCGCAAGACAAGGCCAACGCTGCAATCAAAAAAGCGCCGTCTGGAGGCCAAACAGCGCCGCAGCAAGAACAAACGGCTGAGAAGGTCTGTTAAACGGTTCGAAGAGTAACAGCACAGTTGTAAGGTGTTCAGGATTGTCCCGTGTAGTGTTTTGTTCTGTCCTGTTCTATTCTGTCGTGCCAATAATTTGGTTTTTTATTCAACTGCATTACTGCAATTATTATTATCTCATCTTTTCTCTCTTGATAAATTACCCCTTAAGGAAAGCGCTTTGTTATACATCGTCTCGTGTTTTTTGATAATGGTGACCATGGCTGAGGGAATTGCAGAATAATCTGGATGGCTTTATAAACTTCTTAGACAAATTCAATGCCTAATCCATCTTGGCACTCATTAATGGTCAATCTCTCCGCCGGCATCTGTTCCTCCTCAACTTGATTTGAAAAGGCTCGGATTACCATTTTTCATTCAGAAATTCACCAGTGCCTGCCTCTGCTCCTGACGTTGCTTTCTTGCTCGGGCTTTTTACCCCTTAACCCCTGTCGGCTTCCTTTGGAATGGGTAGCCGGATTGCGTTGGAATATGGAGCTGACCCCCTTCTTCTTTCACAATAGTTTTGCATAGTGAGCATGGGATGTCCCGGGAATTCGTTCCCAGGATATGATCCGGGAACCCGGTGGCCA
>BTTF01000121.1:0-5357 GCA_036244995.1 bacterium
CAGCTCAAACTCTTCAGGACATGAAAGATAGAAGGGGTAGAGTGATGTCAACTCTCAAGCGTCATTCCGGCTTGTCGGAAATCAAAGAGGGATATAATTCCCGACTCCCGATGTAGCGGGAATGACAAATTCAAACACCCCGACATTACAAAGTTGATATAACGGTAGTATACTTGTCTTTATCTTTGTTGTCTGCGACACAGAAATTGTGACCGGCAGGTGTTGCTATGAATATGCAGTGCAGAATCTCCCCTGAAGGACCCGTTCACATTTATCTATCAGGTAGCACCTTCACGGGCTATTTTTTTATTAACAAAATACTGCTGCAGGATACTCAGAAGATTACTTACCAGCCAGTAAATAACAAGTCCGGATGGAAACTTCAGAAAGAGGAATGTAAAGACTACAGGAAGGTAGGTCATTATCTTCTGCTGCTGGGACTCCATTGTTGTTGGGGTCATCTTTTGCTGAATAAACATGGTAATACCCATAATTATGGGTAATATATAGTAAGGGTCTTTTGCTGAGAGGTCATGAATCCAGAAGATAAAGGGAGACCCCCTCAGTTCAATTGCAACAAGGAGCACCTTGTATAAGGCAAAGAAGACCGGAATCTGTATAAGCATCGGCAGGCATCCGCTCATGGGATTCACCTTGTATTTTTTGTACAAATCCATCATTTCCTTCTGCATCTTCTGTGGGTCTTTTTTGTACTTCTGTTTTATCTCGTTCATCTTTGGCTGAAGCACCTGGAGCTTTTTCATGGACTTCTGTCCCTTGTTGATAAGGGGGATAAAGGGAATTCTCACAAGGATTGTAAGAAGCGCTATCGACCAGCCATAATTGCCGATAACCTTGTAGAACAACTTCAGTATCCAGAAGAGAGGTTGTGCAAGTATGGAGAAGAAGCCAAAGTTTACAATATATTCGAGACCAACGCCGAGGCTTTTCAGGCGGTCATACGCCTTGGGACCGGCATAAAGGAGAAGTTCATTCTTTCCCGCAGGGAGATTTATTGCGACGAGCGCATCTCCCTTATTGTTGCGCCAGACCTTTGCACCAATAGCCTTCTCACGAGGGACGAGGGAGGCAAAGAAGTATTTATCTTCCTGGGCGACCCATTTCAACTTTGAGCCAAACAACCTGGGCTCCTTGAGCTTGTTGGGTTTAATCTCAACCCTGTCCGAACCCTTGAGTACTACAGGTCCAATATGGCCTCCGTAGCCCCCTGTACCTGATAAGCCAAAACCACTACCGAGGGTAACCCAGTAGTTATCAGGGCCCTGTACATCTTCAAGGAGTTCGATGGCATAACTGTCTGAAGAGAATGAATACGTCCTTTTTATTACTATACCATCTCCTCTGTATGTGAATGTAAGGGAGGCCCTTTCTCCTTCATTTCTTAAATTAATATCACCCTGTCCTTCGGGAATGGCAAAGTTCACCTTATCAAAAATGAAATTTTTACCGTCCGTCCCTATGGCAAGTGCCGGGACATCTGCATCAGTCCTCATTAAAATCACTTCAAGGCCCTCATCGTCTCTGTATTTTTTTAACTGCCAATTCTTTATGGTTCCACCTTTTGACGAAAAAAGGGCCGTGTAAAGGGGGGTTTCAACCTTCAGGAGTGTCTCCTCGGACGCCGTTGCACTTTCAGGTACAACCGGATTTGCTGCCTTCGGCTCAGAGGGCCTCTCCTTTACCCTTGCCGGGATGTTCTGAGCAACATTGAGGGGTTGCTCAGGTCTCCTGGGCTGTGATGAAGGTGCAAAAACATACTGATACCCTATGAGTACTACAAGGGCAAGTACAACAGCAATTAAAGTTCTTTTTTCGAAGTTTTCTTCCATTGTCTGATACCTATTTTACCGGGTCATATCCACCTGGATGGAAAGGGTGGCATTTTAATATCCTTTTTGCAGACATAAAACTACCTCTTAAAGCACCATACTTCTTAATTGCCTCGATTGAATACTCGGAACAGGTTGGAATGAATCTGCAGCTCTGTGGCAAGACCGGTGAGAGCAACATTTTATAGCTTTTTATAACTAAAATGAGCAGACTTTTCATTTCAAACGGTTTTAAGCTTCTCTGTCATATCCGGTACTATCTCAAATGACTTCGCGGTAACACAAAGCTGCCGGGGAATAATCACAATGTCATAACCGTGTATCCTTGAGCGTTCTTCTTCTTTTAAACCCAGGAGGACTTGCCTCATTGCTTCTCTGAGCCGTCGCTTTGTCCTGTTTCTGACTACGGCATTTCCTGTCCTTTTGCTTACGGCCAGACCTAATCTGATACTGTTCAGGTTATTTGGAAGGGCGTAGAGGATAGTATATCTTGAAATAATTTTTCGTCCGGAAGCAAAAGTTTTCTGAAAATCCTTCTTTTTTCTCAGACGGTCAATTTTTTGCGGCCTTTTGCCCTTCTTCTCTTTACAACCTTCCGCCCGCTTTTTGTCCTCATCTTTATGAGAAACCCGAGAGACCTTTTTCTTTTGATCCTGTGAGGACGATATGTTGTGTATGCTCCTCCCATCTGTTTTTCCCCTTGCTATTCTTTTTAGTTTACGTATTAGTTTCAGGATATGAAGTATAAATTTTTAAAGGCACTTATGTCAAGAAGACGTGGCCGGAATTATGAAATCCCTGGAGATAGACGATGCCCTACGGCAGGAGTTCACTGAAATCACCGGTAGCGAGGAAGTTGCCGTTATCCCCCGTTTCCTTATCCTTTGAGCTTGCCATTGTTTTCAGCACAATATATCTGATACCAAACTCCCTGGCCGCCCTGAGGTTCTCCATAACGTCATCGATAAAAACAGTTGTCTCCCTGTCGAAACGTAACATTTTTTCTATCCTCTGCCAGAATTCGATGTCCTCCTTGGGGCAACCCACCTCTGAAGAAGTGATGACCTTGTCAAAGTATCCACCTATTCGGGTCTTTCTCAGTTTTATATTAAGTGTCTTGTAGTGGGCGTTTGTAACAAGTATGACCTTTTTGTCGGCACTTTTCAGCTCCCTGAGAAAATCCTCAACATGGGGGTGTACCTCTATCAGGTGCCTTATCTGCTCTTTGAGTGCAGGGATGTCGAGGTCAAGCTCCCTTGTCCAGAAATCAATATCCGTCCAGTTAAGCGTACCCTCCTGGACCTTGTATTTCTTTAACAGTTCCTCCTTTGCCCTGCCAAAGGTGATGTTGTTTTTTTCTGCATATTTTTCAGGCACAAGGTGTTTCCAGAAATAGTCATCAAAATATCTGTCCAGCAGGGTGCCGTCCATGTCGAGCAGGACATGCTTAGCCTCGGACCAGAGCGCCTTTTTAAATTTGTTAATATCCATATAATATTTATCCCCTGAGGTAAAACCTCTTTATGTAGGACAATTCAGAAATCCTCTCCAGGATGGCTGAAATGACCTTCTTGTTTTTAAATGTTATTGATAGATGATAGGTTGTTTCGTTTTTAGTCCTGTCCATCTCATAGTCAATATTTGCAATATTGGCACCGGCCTCCTTCAGAACCATGAGGACATCTTCCTCTTTTGCTATGGGTTCGGTAGTCAAGGTAAGGATTTTGTACGTCAGTCTCGGAACCATCACCTCAACCCTTCTGAGAATCCAGAGTGAAAAGAAAGTGATAATGAATGCAGTCAGTGCCGGGATATAAAGGCCGCTTCCTACTGCAAGCCCTATAACGGAAACAATCCACAGACAGGCTGCTGTTGTCAGCCCCTGAATGCTTAAGCCCGACTTGATTATAACCCCTGCACCGAGAAACCCGACCCCTGTAATGGCACCTGCAGCTAACCTTGCAGGGTCAATCCTTATTATCTCGGGGTTGAGTGTGCTCATGCGATAGAAATCATCGGAGACAATCATGATTAACACTGATGCAAGGCTCACAATAAGGTGGGTCCTGAAACCCGCAGGCCTGCCATGACTCTGGCGTTCAAATCCAATAACGCCGCCGAGTACGGCGCCAAGCAGGAGTCTGAGGATAGTTTCTGTTGGATCAATCATTGTCATAACGCTTCAGCTACGAACAAACACGGGGTTTCACTAATAAAGGAATCATCAGTTTATTCCGGTTTAATCTTCAGAAAACGCCTCTTCCCAACCTTTATTACGTATTCACCCCTGGGTAATCTCTCCCGGGGGTCAACAACACAACGGTCATTTACCCACACACCGCCCTGCTTTATAAGCCTCATGGCCTCACCGGTGCTCTTGCAGAGACCTCCGTCTTTCAGCACCTGCGGCAGCCATATATCCTCATTGTTCCAGGTTACTGCAATCTCGGGGATATCATCCGGCAACTGTTTTTCCTTAAAAACCCGCTCAAACTCCTCCTGTGCCCTGAGGGCCGCATCCCTGCCCCGGTAACGTCCGACTATCTCCAGCGCAAGTGCCTCCTTTGCCTTCTTTGGATGAACTGTGCCGTCTTTGATGCCCTTTTTCAGTGCCTCAAACTCTTCCATGCTTATATGACTCAGCAATTCATAGTATTTGATCATCAATTCGTCAGTGATTGAGAGCAGCTTGCCGTACATCTCCTTCGCTGGTTCGGATATCCCTATGTAATTGCCGAGGCTCTTTGACATTTTCTGAACACCGTCTGTGCCTTCCAGAAGCGGCATCATAATAACTACCTGCTCTTCCATGCCCGATTTTTTCTGAAAAGTCCGTCCCAGAAGGAGGTTGAACCGCTGGTCGGTCCCGCCCAGTTCAATATCTGCCTTTAAAAACACAGAATCATATGCCTGAAACAGGGGATAGTAAAACTCCAGAATGGTTATGTCATGCTGAGACTCGAACCTCTTTTTAAAATCATCCCTTTCAAGCATTCTCGCCACTGTCTGCATTGCGCCGAGGCGTACAATCTCCAGGGCATTCATCTTTGAAAACCACTCGCTGTTGAATCTTATCCGTGTTTTTTCAGGGTCCAGGATTTTATATACCTGTTCCTTGTAGGTCTCTGCGTTTTTCAGGACCTCTTTTTCTGTCAGGGGTTTTCTTGTCTCGGATTTGCCCGAGGGGTCGCCGATCATCCCGGTAAAGTCCCCGATGAGGAATATTACCTCATGCCCCAGTTCCTGTAACTGCCGCATCTTCTCAAGAAGAACCGTGTGGCCAAGGTGTATGTCCGGGGCTGTAGGATCAAAGCCCGCCTTGATCCTCAGGGGTCTTCCCTCTCTCAGTTTCCTGAGGAGCTCTTCCTCCTTGATGATCTCGACAGTTCCTCTTTTTATTGTATCAATCTGTTTTTCAGGTGGAATCATGGTCGTTTATTATACTCCAAACAACGCATTTTTCAGAAGGGCTGCCTGTTAATCAGTCGGATAGGTCGGATAAGTCTG
>BTTF01000122.1:0-5301 GCA_036244995.1 bacterium
TTTATGGTAAAGGGTGACAGGTGTCAGGTTGGAGATATTATACTACCTGCTTGACACCTGCCACTTACCACCCTTTACCCTAACGACTCGAATTTTCTTAAAAAGTGCTTCATGGTTTCATTTTTCCCCTCCATCATAAAGAGCTCCTCTTTACCTGAATTTGCAAGTCCTTCTGACAGTTCTGTATCTATGGAAATTAAACACGGAGGCACTGAATAAAATGTTATTCATAAATAATTCATAAATATAGAATAATATTTATGAAGGAACAAAAAAAGTCAACAAATAAACGTGTAAATAAATCATGAGTTCATTGTGTTTTATTTGACGGAATTCTCCCTTGACAATGATCATATTATCTGCTATATATTAAAAAGGGATGTATAAGAGGAGAATAAGGCAGTATAATTGTAGTTGCGGTTTCTTATGACTCGCTTTTTGTCGTAAACCAAGGAAATCCGTTAAGGCTATAAGAGTTTTTGATAACTGTTTTAGTTTTGGGAGTAATTGAAAAATGAAAAAAGACAAATTCAGAGGCACTGCAGAGAGACTCCTGTCTTTAGCCGGAATAGGAATTAACGGGAATAATCCATGGGACCTGAGAGTTCATAATGAAAATTTTTACCGGCGGGTTTTAACTCATGGTTCGCTAGGGCTTGGAGAGTCCTATATGGATGGATGGTGGGATTGCGACCATGTTGACGAATTTTTTTACCGGATGCTCCGGTCTGAAATACATAACAAGGTCAATGAGGACTGGATACTTCTTTTCAAGGTTCTACTGTCAAGAATCATTAATATGCAATCAAAGAGACGGGCTTTTCAGGTTGGCGAAAGGCATTATGACCTTGGGAATGACCTGTATGAAAACATGCTCGACAAGCGCCTGGTTTATACTTGTGCTTATTGGGAGGATGCACATACGCTCGACGATGCTCAGGAGCATAAACTGGATCTGGTTTGCCGGAAAACAGGGTTAAAACCAGGTATGAAAATACTGGACATCGGCTGCGGCTGGGGAAGTTTTGCGAAATATGCTGCAGAGAAATATAAAGTTGAAGTAACAGGGGTTACCGTGTCCAGAGAACAGGTAGAACTTGCCGGGACATTATGTAAAGGGTACCCTGTTGAGATCAGATTGCAGGATTACAGGGATGTTGCCGGTAAATTTGACTGTATAATTTCCCTGGGCATGTTTGAACATGTGGGTTACAAAAATTACAGGACATACATGGAAGTCGTGAACCGTTGCCTGAAGGATGACGGTTTATTTTTATTGCAGACTATTGGTGGAAACGAGTCAACAGTTAACACGGAACCCTGGCTCGATAAGTATATCTTTCCTAATTCCGTAATCCCTTCTATTAAACAGATAGGAGACGCAGTTGAGGAATTATTTGTTATGGAAGACTGGCACAATTTCAGTGCCGATTATGATAAAACACTTATGGCGTGGTATGGAAAATTCGACATGAATTGGAACAAGATAAAGTCAAACTATGATGAAAGATTTTACAGGATGTGGAAGTATTATCTGCTGTCATGTGCAGGTTCATTTCGTGCAAGAACGAATCAGGTATGGCAGATTGTTTTTTCCAAAAAAGGTGTTCCTGATGGGTATCAGTCTATCCGTTGAAAGTGCTTTCAGATACAGAGATAACCGTAGAGTGAAAACCAGATGATAATAGAGCCACAGATTCATCTGTTTGACCTGATAAAGTGCCTTTCCAGGGCTATGGACCTGATTAGTCCGGCAGTTGTTGATCATCATGAACGGGTAGCCTACATTGCATTCAGTCTCGGGGCAGAGCTGGGGCTCTCGGTAGATGAACAGAACGACCTGATATTGGCAGGGGCATTACATGACAGTGGCGCACTTTCACTTGAGGAGAGGTTGGACGCTTTGGAGTTTGAAACCAGGAACCCTCAGAAGCATGCTGATTTAGGCTACATGCTTATGAGGGGATTTGAGCCACTCTCCACAGCGGCCCTTCTTGTACGATACCACCATGTTCCCTGGAATAATGGAGAGGGGGCTGAGTGCCAAGGGAATGAGGTATTGAGAGGCAGCCATATTCTGCATTTAGCTGACAGGGTAGCAGTGCTTGTAAACAATCAGCAGGAAGTGCTTGGACAGGGAGCTATTATTTGTGGGAGGATTCAGGAACAATCAGGAAAGATGTTTATGCCCCAACTGGTTGATGTCTTTAATGACCTGGCCACGAGGGAATACTTCTGGCTTGATGTTGCTTCCCACTCGATAAGCTCTGTTCTTCAGGGAATGGCAAGCTTAAAAACCGTTAAACTGGATATGGAAGGCCTCCTCTGTCTGTCGAACCTGTTTCGTCAGATTATCGACTTCAGGAGCCGTTTCACTGCTAATCACTCTGCAGGGGTGGCAGCATGTGCTGTGGCCCTGGCCGATTTTGCCGGGTTTTCTGAACGTGAATGCCGGATGGTGAAGATTGCCGGTCATTTACACGATTTAGGCAAACTTGCCGTGCCGGTAGAGATACTGGAGAAGGAGGCAAGGTTGACGGCAGAAGAGATTAAGGTTATTAAAAGCCATACCTTTTATACTTACCGTATTCTTGAGCATATAAGTGCCCTTGATATCATTAATGCATGGGGCTCATTTCACCACGAACGTATAGATGGTGCCGGGTACCCCTTCCATCATGAAGGGCGGGACCTGTCTCTGGGGTCCCGGATCATGGCAGTTGCGGATGTCTTTACCGCCATTACAGAGGACCGTCCCTACAGGAAAGGAATGAGTAGGGATAAAACGACAGGGGTTCTCAGGAAGATGGCTGATGATATGGCACTGGATTCCAGTATCGTATCATTGCTATTCCGCAATTATGATGAAACTAACACATTCCGTGTAACTGCCCAGAAGGCCTCGGTTAAGGAATATCATAGATTTCTGCAACAGGCGAATCAATAACTATTGAAAAACTATTAAAAATGATCAGATAAGATTTTAGCACCCATCACATTTTTCATAATCCTGAGAGCGGCTTCATGGTCTTCCGGAGCGATGCCTGCCACCCCGTCCTTTACTACTTCAACATCATATCCCCTTAGCACTGCATCGGATGCTGTAAAGAGTATGCAGATATGAGTAACACATCCTGTGAGGCGGAGTGTGCTTATCCCAAGGGTTTTAAGGGTGCTGTCGAGTTTTGTCCTGTAGAAGCCTGAGTATGTGGTTTTCTCAATAATAATATCACTGTTGGAGGGTTTCAGCTCATCAATAATCTGGGCTCCGATAGTACCTTTGACTGCATGTACAGGCCATTTAAAACGCTTAAACTCCATATCATCAGGTTCATGTGCGTCACATATGTAAATAATCTGTCTCCCCTCCCTGTTGGCATGCTCTATCTCCCTCTTTATAGCGGGGATGACTTTTCTTGTATCCGGAACCGCAAGAGGCGCTCCTTCTCTTACAAAATCATTCAGCATATCAATAACAAGCAAAGCATTTTTTGACATATCAACCTCCTCGTACTATGAACCCGGCCACTATTCAGAGAGACATGTTCGTCTGCCATGTCAACCAGTTAACCGGTAAAAACCTGCTCTTTACACACACCCTGCCCTCTTTTTAGAGGGGAGTTATACCCTTCTTTTTCTCAAAAATGTTCTTTATTATCCTGCAGACCGCCCCCTTACCTCATTCAACTCCTCCCGGCAAGATCGGGGATGGCAAGGACTTTCCCCTCTATCAAGAGGGGATTAAGGGGGGTGTTCCTATTAAAAACTCTGTATAATCTCTGTCCCTATTCCCTCTTCCGTGAATATCTCAAGCAGAAGGCAATGGGGGACCCTTCCGTCCACTATATGGGTCTTGCTGACACCGCTCTTCAGTGCCTCGACACAGGCCTGTACCTTCGGTATCATCCCGCCGGAGATTGTCCCGTCATCAAAGAGTTTTTTCAGATTCTTCTTTTTAACGGTGGGTAGGATTCCTCCCTTGTTGTCAAGGATTCCGGGCACATCTGTCATTAAAATTAATTTTTCGGCCTTCAGGGCCGAGGCAAGTGAAGACGCCACATAATCTGCATTGATATTCAGTGTCTCTCTTTCAGCGCTTGCAGCAACAGGGGCAACAACTGGTATAAACCCATTACGTTCGAGACTAACCAGCACATCCGGGGTTACTTCCTTTACCTCTCCAACAAGGCCCAGGTCTATAATCTCATCAGCTCCTGTCTCCGGTGAAGCCCTCTTTATGACCTTTTTAGATGCACGAATCAGCCCTGCATCCTTTCCTGTCAGACCAACGGCCTTTCCACCATGACGGTTAATGAGAGTAACGATTTCCTTATTGACAAGACCACCCAATACCATCTCAACGATATCAATGGTTTCCTTGTCAGTAACCCTCTGTCCATGAATAAAGGTGGGGGTTTTGCCCATCTTCTTCATGATCTCTGAAATTTTTGGCCCACCACCGTGAACAATCACTGTATTGATTCCAATATAGTTAAGTAATACCACATCCTGGGCAAAGGCATCCATCAAAGCCGGCTTAATCTGAGCTGCCCCCCCGTATTTTATTACAAAGGTCTTTCCATAGAACTTTTTGATATAGGGGAGGGACTCAATCAGTATTTCTGCCTTTTCAATCAATTTTTCCATGCCTTTTCACCTGACAATTTATTGGATCCCTGACTTTGCGCTAACGACTCAGACAAAATCAGGCAGGTTCCTGTTCTGAAAAACCGGTGTTTATTTTAACACATTGATTGTCCTGTCTGCTCTTGAATCAGTTTCGAGATTTCAGGCAGGGGAGGGGGCAAGGGGGGGACGGTTACACGGTACGTATTTCCTTCAGGTAGCGGAAGAGTAACCGTGATGCCCTGGGTGGTTTATTGTTTAGTAGTTCCTTTTCCGCATTCCGTATGAGTTGAGTCAGTTTCTGCCGGTCTGCATCAGGGTATCCTGTCAGTATCTCCTCAATGAGGGCTTTGTTTCCGGCTATCAGCTCATCCCGCCATCTTTCCATCTCCCTGAATTCCAGGGCTTTTTTGTAGTTTCCCTGCTCCAGCTGAAGGAGGGCCTCACGGATAGGCTCGGTATCACATCTCCGCATCAGGGTGCCGATATACTGAAGCTGCCTTCGGAGTGCTCCGTGTTTTTTGATTGTCTTTGCAAACATGACGGCTTCACGGATTTCAGCAGGCAAATCAATACCCTTGATCTGTTCTTTTGAAAGCTTTACAAGTTGTTCTCCGAGGGCCTGCAGGGAGATGGCTTCTTTTTTCTTCTGTGTTTTACTTATCTGTTCCATTT
>BTTF01000123.1:0-5288 GCA_036244995.1 bacterium
GCATATTGCAGTATGAAAGGTGGAATCATGCGGCACATGATGGTAGTTGTCAAAGACGATAACCGAGGGCCTTCCTAACCTGCTGTAAAGGTTTTCGAAATACCTTTTTGTAAATGCCTGGATGCCGGGCAAATATTCCGGGGTTAAGGATGGAAGCGGTTTTTTGCTGTCCGGTACAGCCTTTCTGGCTGCAAGTCCCATGTAATGGAAAAAAGCGGCCAGGTCCTTATCCCTTTCATCGAGATTATACCAGAGGCAATCTTTCCCGCGGTTTTTAATATAGCTTGCAGCCACTGTGGTCTTGCCTGCTCCGGGTGGGCCTGTTATCCAGGTAACAGGAGCCTTCAGGCTTTCATCAATGAGTGAAAACAGTCTTTCACGTTCCAACACATTTAATGCTTTTGGCAACGCTATTTTGGGGCTTGTCATTATAAATACCTTGCCGGGGTTTTCCGGCTTGCCCGGCATAATAGCCACAAATGTACCCTCACCGGGGAGGTTCTTCATTGTCATGCATGCCGGCATTGTCGCCCGGTATGCTGTATTCATCCGCCGCCCACGTCCCGAGATCGATCAGCTTGCACCTTTCCGAGCAGAAAGGTCTCCACGGATTTTCCTCCCATGTGGTGAGGGTTTTGCATATTGGACATCTGATTTTCATATCTTTTCTTCCTTTTTTGTGTTTGGGTTTAATTGAGTTATGTTTGTTTTTTCACCTAATTTTTTTAAAAGCAGGCCGGAGGCCATACCGTTAAACAGTCCTGTTATTATACCAAGAAAGAGTATCAGAGGTGCAACGAAGAGTATGGCCTCTATGCGGCGGATGAAGAGCAGATAGGCAAGGCTGAGCTGTGTAAGGTTATGTGCCATTGCCCCGATAAGGCCGATCCCCACGGGGCTGAATATACCTGAAAAGAGTGCATATGCCCCGCCCATGATTAATGTGCTTGCAACCCCTCCGCCAAGGCTCAACACAAAGCCCGGACCCAAAAAACTCCCTGTAAGGAGAGAAACTATAAGTATGCGTATCAGGGTTATTGTCATGGCTACCCTGAGGCCGTAGAGGATGAGGGCCGTCAGTGTTATTATATTTGCAAAGCCGAACCTCAGCCAGGGCACAGGGGCAGGGATCATTCTTTCAAGGCCATGGAGTCCGATTGCATATGCTGCAAGTATTGCTATTCTTAATCTATCCTGAGATTGCATCGACCTCTCCGGTATTATCCCCCCCGATTGTAACCACAACCCTGTTGGGAAGACATATAATTGCCCCCCTCTTTATCCAGCCCTGACGGACGCAGAGCTTGTTCGGGCAGGGTGAGTCCACTATGCGTATTTTCCCCGCCTTTACCTCAACCCTGGTAATGCCTATCGGCCCGTGGACCTCAATTGTTCTGTCTTCTTTAAGGGAGAGCCTGTAAATGAGCTTGCCATTGACCTCAATTGTTGCCGTATTGCCGGACAAGGCAAGCCCTTTGACAAGGAATAACCCTGAAAGTGAAAGGATTATGAGGGCAACGAATAAGGCCCAGTCGTATATTGTAATCTCTTTAAAGGTTTCTTTTAATAAACTCAATCGTGCCTCTTAAAATACAGTTGCGAGTTGCGGGTTACGGGTTGAAATCCATGCATAATCAATTCACTACTTAAAATATAGTTAGGGGTTGCGGGTTGCGGGTTGCGAGTTAAAATCCAGGTATAATCAATTGGTTTCATTTGTCTTTATTCGTCTTTATTCGTGGCTGGAGGGTTATTTTGTTTTTCAGTGCATCAGTCATATGTATTTTACCCGCAGTATCAATCATTAATGCATCATAACCAAGAGTGCCGGCGATTTTGAGGCCCTTTTCAATGCCTGATATGAAAAGGCCTGTTGCCAGGGAGTCTGTATATACTGCGAGTGGACCCACAACAGTTACACTCATGACCCCCCGGGCAGGATAGCCGGTCTTTGGATCGATGAGATGGTGATACCTCTTGCCGTTTTCAATAAAAAACCTCTCATAATCCCCTGAGGTGGATATCGCCATATCCCTGAGTTCAAGTGTTGCTATTATGTCATCCATGCCTTTCCCCCTTGGGTTTTTGATGCCCACCCTCCACGGTGTTCCCCCGGGTTTTAATCCGTATGCCCTGATATCGCCGGCCACGGCAACAAGGGCTGCCTTTATCCCCGCTGATTTCAGTACCTCTACGGCCCTGTCAGCAGCATATCCCTTGGCTATTCCACCGGCATCAACGGACATCCCCTTCCTTTTAAGGAATGCAGTCCGTTTATCCTTGTTGAGTATTAAATCCCTGAAATTGACAAGGGGTAGTTTCTCCCTGATAAGGGCTCCGGAAGGATGGATTTTCTTATGAAAGTCGTAGAGGTTTACCACTACTCCGACGGTCATGTCAAAGGCCCCTTCGGTTTCTGTTGATACCTCAATCCCCTTTTCAAGTAGTGTATAGGTATCAGGGGAGATTTTTACGGATGAAATTCCGGCATTGCGGTTAATTGCCGATATCTCACTGTCAGGGGAGAAGAAATTAAGCAATTGCCCCAGGCGTTTTATCTTGGCAAAGGCCTTGTCCATGGCATCCCCAGCCTTTTTTTCAGAGTCGGATACTACGGTTATCGTAACAATGGTATCCATTAGAAACTCTGACTTCCTGTACGTTTCATCCTTCCGCCGGTTGCAGGAGAAGGAAGAAAGTATAAGCAGCAGATTAAGGGTTATAAATAAAAAACGTTTCATTTTTCACTCCTTTCCGGGTTTCAGATTACCTTAAGCCGTTACCCCTGAGCCCTGGAATTCCGTCAGTCCTTTCAGTACCTTTTTCAGGAAAAAGCCGGTATGGGACCGTTCGTTGCGGCATACATCTTCAGGTGTGCCTGCGGCAACGAGATAGCCTCCGTCCTCTCCTCCTTCAGGCCCGAGGTCTATTATATAATCAGCGCATTTGATAACATCAAGGTTGTGTTCAATGACAACAACGGTATTTCCCTTTTCCACGAGACAGTTAAGTACATTAAGGAGACGCTCTATATCAACGAAGTGCAGACCTGTGGTTGGTTCGTCAAGTATGTAAAGGGTGTTGCCCCGGGACCTTTTGCTGAGCTCTTTTGCAAGCCGCACCCTCTGTGCCTCTCCACCGGATAGCGTGGTTGCGGGTTGTCCAAGTTTGATATATCCGAGTCCGACATCCACCAGCACCTGTAGTTTTCCTCTCAGCATGGGTATTTTGGAGAAGAAGTCATATGCCTCGGTAATAGTCATTTCGAGGACTTCTGATATGCTCTTGCCCTTAAACCTGATTGCCAGGGTTTCACGGTTATATCTCATTCCCTTGCACTCGTCACAAGGGACATAAACATCGGGCAGAAAATGCATCTCCACCTTCTTGTAGCCCTCGCCCTTACAGTTCTCACATCTTCCACCCTGCACATTAAAACTGAACCTTGATGGTGAATAACCCCTTACCCGTGCATCCTGAACCCTTGAAAAAAGGTCCCGGATATGAGTGAAGATACCCGTATATGTTGCGGGGTTTGAGCGGGGGGTACGGCCAAGGGGTTTTTGATCAACGCATATGACCCTGGAGAGTTTCTCTGTACCTTTTATTGCCCTGAATCTGCCGGGGTTGACCCTGCTGCCGTAGAGTTCCTTTAAAAGGGTTTTGTAGAGTATATCAAGGACAAGCGTACTTTTGCCTGAACCTGACACACCTGTACAACAGACAAACATACCGAGGGGAATCTTTATGTCAAGGCCCTTCAGGTTGTGTTCCGTAATGCCTGTAATCTTTATGCAGTCCTTTGGTCTCCTCCTCTGTGAAGGCAACGGTATGGTTTTTCTGCCGGAAAGATACTGTCCTGTGGGTGATGATTCCATCTCCTGAATCTCCTCAGGCGTGCCTTCCGCCACTACCCATCCGCCTGATCTCCCGCCACCGGGCCCGAGGTCTACCACATAATCGGCCCACATTATTGTTTCTGCATCATGCTCTACGATTATAACCGTGTTTTCAGCATCCCGGATTCCGGAAAGGGTTTCGAGGAGTTTTCTGCAATCCCTTGGATGAAGTCCGATACTTGGCTCGTCAAGTACGTATAGTACCCCGGTAAGAGATGAGCCGAGTTGGGTGGACAGCCTGATCCTTTGTGCCTCACCGCCTGACAGCGTTGCAGCCGGTCTGTCCAGTGTAAGATAATCAAGCCCCACCCAACGGAGAAAATGCAGCCTGTCCCCGGCCTCTTTTATTATACGTCCAGCAATTATCCCCTCCCTTTCAGAGAGTGAGAGGTTATTTATAAATTCAAGGGCCCTCTTTACGGAGAGCCTTGAGAATTCGCCGATGTTAATACCCTGAAGTTTAATGCCCAGGGCCTCCTTCTTTAGTCTTAATCCGCCACATTCCTTGCAGGGTATCAGTTTGTCAGACTCTGATGTCTCCTCAATGAGGTTTTCATATCCGAGACCGTGACATAAGGGACAGGCCCCGAGGGTACTGTTGAACGAGAAGAACATGGGGGTAATTTCCGGATAGCTTACCCCGCACTTTATACATGCAAGGGTCCTGCTGAAAAGGATGTCCTCATTCCGGTCTATGAGGTTGATAATTACTGTATCTGAAAAGTTCAGGGCACTTTCAATGGCTGATTTCAGTTGTCTTTCAATGCCCGGCTTAACTATTAATCTGTCAACAACCATCTCTATTGTGTGCCGTCTCTGTTTTTTAAGTATGATATCTCCTGTCAGATCAACCATCTCTCCGTCAATCCTTGCCCTTACAAAACCCTCCCGCCTCATCTGCTGGAGTTCTTTCCTGTATTCACCTTTTCGCTCTCTCACTATTGGTGAAAGGATTTGGAGCCTGGTTCCTGCCGGCATCTGCAGAATTGAAAGAAGGATGTTTTCTGCGTCCTGAACCGTAATGGGACTGCCGCAGTTGTAGCAGTATGGTTTTCCGATCCTTGTATACAGCACCCTCATGTAGTCGTATATTTCAGTGATTGTTCCGAGGGTGGACCTTGGAGACCTTGAGACGGTTTTCTGCTCAATCGCCACAGAGGGAGAGAGTCCCTCAATGTAATCAACGTCAGGTTTCTGCAGTTCGCCGATAAACTGTCTGGCATAGGACGAGAGGCTCTGGACATAGCGGCGCTGGCCTTCGGCATAGATTGTGTCTATAGCGAGGGAAGATTTGCCTGAGCCCGAGGGGCCTGTTATAACGATTATCCTGTTTCTCGGTATTCTCAGGTCTATGTTCTTTAGATTATGCTCTCTTGCACCCTTTATAAC
>BTTF01000124.1:0-5270 GCA_036244995.1 bacterium
ATTTTCAATGCCCTTTCGTTATACTCAAGAGTATGCTGGAGATTGCCTAATTTAGACTGAATGATACCAAGATCATTCAAAAGGTTCGCCTTCAATGCGTCGTCTGGGCTGCATTTCTTTTCAAACAATGTAAGTGCCTTTTTAATAAAATCAGCTGCTGTTTTATAGTCGCCTCTATGATAGGGTGGATAGCTGTGTAACCATAAAAGGCGGCTCGTATGCTCAGGTGCAAACTCCTGAGAGTTTTCCTGCCATGCTCTCAAATGATCAATCTCTGCCTCGAAAATCGGTAAATCAAAAAAATTATTTCTTATTTCTTCAAGCCAATCGCCCAGCCGCTTGCTTATGTCATTTACCCATTCAGTACGTTCTTCCAAAGATATCTCCTCTTGACGCATCTCCCTCACCAGTCTATGAAGACTGTAACGTTCTTCTCCCGGCGTCTCTTGCAGTAAACGCAGAGAAGTCCCGAGACCAACGGCATTGGTCAGCAATGAAGAACTGCTTACATCAAGAAGCCGGCACATTATTGGAAGCCCCATCGATGCAGGCCCGCTCCAAGTGAGCAGATCAAGTATTGCCTCAAGACTCGGCTCTTCTTTAAATACCTCTTCATTTATTTTCAGCGTTGAATAGAGATCAGTTTCATGCTGTGTAAAACTCCCCCTTAGAAATTTTTCGGGCAAAGCTGCCTTGATATTTTTGTCCAGTAATTCATAGTATTGACTCCAGCCGATATTCGTCCTGTAACGTAGATAAGCACCCGCAAGTTCAAGCGCAAGGGGTAAGCCTCCCAATTTTTTGGCAATATTCCTTGCAGCTTCTATTTCAGATGGTTCCTCTGGATTACGGCCGGCTTCCTGTATCAATAATTCCAGAGACAAGTTTTCATCCAAGAGATCCAGAGGAATAGGCGTAAAGCCCGGCTGTTCAATGCGGCTTGTTACCAAAATATGTGGCCGGGCAGTTGGTTCAGGAAGATAGTCATTAACATCCTCGCTGTGGACAAGATTATCGAAGATGATGAGACAACCGGAATAGCTTCTCACCCTTTGCCTGGCTATCTCAAGTTTAAACTTGTGCTCAGATTCCGGGGCTATCCAGCAAGCCTTTTCCGCAAGCTCTATAAGTTGCGCGTCGATATCCTGATCCGCATTAATCCAAACAACCCCGTTTGGATATTCATTTTTGTATTGATAAGCATACTCTACAGCCAGTTGGGTCTTACCAAGTCCTCCCAGTCCCTGAAATGCGGCTGTTTGGCCAATAGATGTCCGGTGTCCATTTGTAAGCTGTTCACGCACGGTATGGAGTGCTTCCGCCCTTCCAATGACCTGGTTACCCTTTTGACGATATGGCACATAGAAGACATGGTTCCGGGGGTCATAATTTGCGCCTTTCGGCGCAATAGGGATGCTTTGAGAGAGCACTTCTGATGTTGATGAACAAGTTGCAGGAGCGGACAGTAATTTATCGAGTGGAATTGTTTTTATGCCCGAGGCACCAGTTTTCCCTGGTATTTCGTGTATGACCCAGCCTCCGGCGCCGCCTTCTTCGTAACGTCGAAACCAGATCTCGCACTCTTGCTTATCGAAATCCATGCGCACAATGTTATAGCCAGTTTGTTTGGCTTTCTCTTCTCGCACGTAGACAGCACCGGCTGCGATACGGCAGTGCTTGGTATCCTCTAAAACCTCGACCCAACCCTGGTGCTCATGCCCATGAAGATGGAAATGAAAACTATTTTGCATTAGTTGTGAGACTTTGGGGTCCTCTGAATGGCAAAGCCAGTTGCAGGGATGGTGAGTCAGAGCAATCTTAATATCACAACCATCCAAATCCTTAAGCAATGTTTTGATTTGCCACTCCCCGCCAAACCAGAGGTGACCTTTTTCATCCGCACCTCTGCCGCAACTTGACCATGCTGTATTCAAGCCAACTACGCCAAGCTTTATAGTATTGATTGTACGTTTATGAGAGTATATTAAACGACCTGGGTTGGCAAGAAGATGCGAGGCACCAGCTTCATTTGCCAAAAATGTTCGATACTCCTCAAGTCTCCTGGCTATGCCCGGCCACTCCTTGTTTTCGTGTTGCAGCATGTCCTCTATTTGAGAAATATCTTGTTTGGCCAGCCAGTCGGTTTGAGACTGCAGAATCTTTTTGATGTCAACGTCATGATTTCCGGGCACCAGAAAAAGATTTTCAGCGCTGACACCGGATATTTCCCTCAGTTCCGTTAGAAAGGATTGAGCTGCATCATATTGTCCTGCTATTTCACCACATTCTGTCTTTGCGCCATACATGATGTCGCCTGTGACGAAGATAATGTCCGGAACAAGCCCATTGTCCTTGAATCTATCAAGGTCAGCTTTGAGCTTGTCCAAAATGAGCGAAGCATCCCACCCCGTATGATCAGGACAAGAATGCATATCAGATATATGAAGCCAGGTAAGTGTTTTCATATCAATACGAATGACTTTCCGGGATTTTGGTGCTCAACGTGCGTAGCGGGCAGATGATGTCTGGACTTTCTTCCTGTAGCTCTCTTTTTCTCTTCAACAATCATCTCTATCTTTCTGATAACCCCCTACATATCTGCACGATATTTAAGTTGCACGCCTTTCAGAAAATTACGCAGGATTTGATCCTTACATTCACGGTAGTGTTTATGCCCTGGCTTACGGAAAAACGCACTTAATTCGTGTTTACTGATACGCAAACCAGCCAGTTCCATAATTTCCAATATATCTTCGGCTTTCAGGTTTAATGCGATCCTTAATTTTCTAAAAATGATATTATTGGTTAAACGCTGCTCCGGCTCAGGTTGCGGCCCTTCTTTTTTGCCCCGTTTATAGTTAATCAAACCATTCAGGAAAATCGCCAGCTGGGTGTCGCTACAGCTCTGATACGCAGGATCATCATCTTTTTTTAACCAGGCGCTAATCTGCTCCCGCGTTACCTGATAACCAGCCAAGGCAAATATGGCAATCATCGTCGAATCGTCAAAGTCGAATGTATAGCGGATACGGCGCAAAATATCATTATTGGTCACAAGTATACTCCGATCTAAACTGTAGTTCTGTCACAACGACTCACTGCCTGGGTATCCTGGAAACTTTCTCAGTTTTTTTTCAGCTTTCTTTATCAGCAAATTTCGTTCAGTTTGTCTCTCATTTGAAGCAGGACGCGGAGTTCAATGAACCAAGCCCTTAAGAAAGGATAACATGAGAAAGGATGATTTGGATATAAAAAAACACCTTAAGCTCAAAAAGGTCATGCTGGTTCAGTGTCACACAGACCCCTCCCAAATCCGGTATAATTAATAGTAGCTTTTAGATTGGAGATAACTTAAAAAGGAAAGTAAGGTGAATACATGAAATTTGAGAAGTACCGGATATCAGAGACAATTAAAAAGAATCTTGACCTGATGGGTTTCAAAAACCCTACGAATATACAGTTCAAGTCCATACCCTCGATCCTGAAAGGCGAGGACGTCCTGGCGATTGCACAGACCGGGACCGGGAAGACGGCTGCCTTTGCCATTCCAATTATTGACATGATCCACAGGGAGAAGAGCAGCAAGCGGTCCCTTGGGATCAAGTGCATTGTCATGGTCCCCACGCGTGAACTGGCAATGCAGATCGGCGAGGTCTTTGAAAAGCTTGCGAGGCACACAAAGGTCAAGCCCTTTGCGTTGTACGGCGGGGTTGAGCAGGACCAACAGGTTAAAAAACTCCAGGATGGAATCGACATACTTATTGCAACCCCGGGGCGGATGTTTGACCTTATTAAACAGGGATACATCGACCTCTCGCGAATCAGGACCCTTGTACTCGATGAGGCTGATCATATGCTTGACATCGGGTTTATTGAAGACATCAAATATGTAAAGAGAAAACTCACAAACAGGCACCAGACGCTCTTCTTCTCGGCCACAATCAACAAGGAGATAAAAAAACTCGCCTTCTCGCAGGTCAGGAGCTCTGCAATACGCATCCAGATAGCGCCGGAAAACCCTGTCTCAAAGAATGTCTCGCACTTTGTTTTGTTTGTGGAAATGGATGACAAGCGGTTTTTCCTCGAGAGATTTATAAAGGATAATCCGGAGAGCAGGATTATCGTATTTGTAAGGACACGGGTCCGTGCCGAACGTGTAGCAAAGGCCATGGACAGGGTGCAAATAGAGACGGTTACTCTCCACGGGGACAAGAAACAGGACGAGCGGTCCGAGGTGATGAAAAAGTTCAAGGAGGGCAGCTACCGCATAATGATCGCCACGGATATCAGTGCCCGCGGGATTGATGTGCCTGATGTCAATTACGTAATCAACTATGATCTTCCGGACAAGCCCGAAAATTACGTGCACAGGATTGGAAGGACCGGTCGCGGCATGAACCTGGGAGTAGCGATCTCATTCTGCAGCAAGGAAGAAAAAGGACTTCTTGAGGATATACAGCAGCTAATCAATAAAAATATCGAGGTCATAAAGCTCCACAAAAAAGATTATGCAGACATTGTCAGCTCACCCGCAGAGGAGCTCAACCTGCAGGAGTTGATCGATAAACATGAGAAATGGGAAGCAGACAGGAAGAAAAGAAAGAAAAAGTCCCCGAAGACAACAAAGAAGAATCAATCAAAATTATATTAAAGAACCATATATCTGTGCAATCTGTGGACAGTAACATCACTTGTTAACTCTCTCTCAGAGCTGGAAAGGAGACATTATGCGTAAGAACAAAAAAGAGATACGGAACAAAGACGTTATCATTGAAGTACTGAATGCCTGCCATGCCGGCAGGCTTGGGACTATCAGCAAAGACGGCTATCCAATGGTCAAGCCGCTCAACTTTGTATATCACGATGGAAAGCTGTATTTTCATAGTGCAAAAGAGGGGGAGAAGATTGATGACATAATGAGGGACAGCCGGGTCTGCTTTGAAGTGGACGAGCCATTAGCCTATGTAAAGGCAAAGAATCAACCCTGCGAGGCAGGATATCTTTACAGAAGCGTTATTATAAAAGGCAAGGCCCATATTATTGAGGACAGGGAAGAAAAACTGTTTGCTCTGAGATGCCTTATGGAAAAATATCAGCCGCTGGGCAATTATGGTGGATTTCTTGAAAAGAAGCTGGCATTAATCGTGGTTGTCAGAATAGATATAGAGGAGATGACCGGAAAAGAAGACCTTGGCAAAGACACTCACAAGGATACAGCGCCGAAGGTATTGTGAGAGGGGGTACAGTTACCCATAGTTCTTGAATAGAAA
>BTTF01000125.1:0-5231 GCA_036244995.1 bacterium
GTAAGGCTTATAGCTAATTATACAGGGGACGAAAAGGTACAGGACTGGGACTTCTCATCCCCGACATATAACGATGTTGTAGATAAGGGTGACTTTACTGTGGTGAATCTTAAGGGGTCTTTCCGACCGGTAAAGGATATGGAGATTACAGCATCTGCGGGGAACCTCTTTAACAGGGCGTATGAATATGTGCCTGGTTATCCAATGCCTGAAAGGACTTATACTGCGGGGTTAAAGTGGATATTTTAGCGGGCACCGGTATGTTTTGCAAGCTTGCCTGACTAAGGAGGTAGAAGACAGGATGCAGGAAGAAAAGTATCTGATAGATATGACGGTTGAAGAGCTTGAGAAGGAACTGGAGTTTACGAAGGAATGTTTAAGGGATGAAGTAGAACTCTACAATTTTACCTTTAACAAGTCATCTGTGCACATAGGGGCGGTTGAGTCCCTTGCCATCCAGGAAGAGCATGAGGAAAAATGCCGTGAATACAATCAAAGGATAGAAAAGATTGAGGACCTGTTAAGAAAACAATAAAATAAGCTACCGGCTGGAAGTCAGGAAAGACCGGCTAACAGGAAGGTTTGTCCGGACCGGAAAAATTTCTACTGGAGGAAGGAAAGTAATGAGAGTATCTCTTTTTTTGTATCATCTTTTATTTGCCGTCTGTATCTTAATCATTAGTAATGTAACGCCTGCTTCAGCAGTTGAAGCAGGTCAGGATGAAGACAATCCTGCCAGTCTGGAGGAGGTTGTTGTTACAGGCACAAAGATTGAAAAGAAGCTTGAAAATCTGACGGATTCCGTAACGGTAATAACGGCTAAAGAGATAGAAGAGAAGAACTTTACTGATTTTACTGAAATCCTGAGATCAGTGCCGGGTATTGAATTCAAACAGGCAGGCGGACCCGGCCAGTTCAATTATCCAAAATTGAGGGGATTCGGCCAGGGGCATTTTCTGGTCGTTATTGACGGTGTAAAAGTGAATGAGGCAATGACGGGTGGAGTCAGCAACCTCATGGGTCATATCGATCCCAGAATTATCGAGAAGATCGAGATTCTGAGAGGGCCTCAGGCAGCCATTTATGGTTCAAACACCACAGCGGGTGTTATTGTGATTACGACAAAAAAAGGAACAAGGAAACCGGAAAAAATTCTTGGCGGTGAGGCAGGGTCCCTGAACTGGAGGAAGGGCTTTGCCTCACTTAGTGGAACCTCCGGCCAACTGGGATATTCGTTGTATACCGGTTACACTGACAGTGGTGGTGTACATAAGTACGAATACTTTAAAGACCTGACTTCAAGCCTGAGCCTTGGATACAGGTTCAGTGATTCGTTAAATATTCAGAGTTCATTTATGTATACCGATGCTGAATTCAACTATGCCGAACTTCGCGAGTCCTACGCCGAGGACTCACCTTCGACACCCTGGTGGGCATTTCAATTACCGGATCCCCATTCAATGTCTGCATCGGATTATTACAATGGAAGTATAAAAGTTGACCATAAAATCAGTGATAACCTGAAACAGACCCTCACGCTTGGCTATTACAAGCACAAGAAAGAGGGATTGGACAAGAATGACGGGTACCTGGGAAGTGTTGTGGCTCCTGTTGATAATTTCACGCTTGACTGGGTGAATTATTATAACAAGGGCGATATCGTCCCTGTGTATGACCGGGGTGATGGAAAACCTTACTATTATCAGGATATAAACTATCTTGCAGACTATAACTTTATATGGAACCAGGGCTTCGGCTCCGGGATCTTTAACACACTCCTTTCCGGTGTTGAGTTCCAGAGGCAGGAAGGAAGAAAGTGGGGCAAGTATGGCGATATAAAAGAGGACCTGAATAATTATTCGGTTTATCTCAATGACCAGATCCTGATGCTTGATGGAAACCTTGTTTTGTCTGGTGGTTTACGGAATGACCATCACGACGAATTCGGTAATTACCTGACAGGAAAGGCAGGTATAAGCTATACATTCCAAACAACCGGAACCGCCCTTTATTCAAATTATGGAACGAGTTTCAAGGCCCCTACATTTTTTAACCTCTATGATCCCAAATATGGAAACAGGGACCTTAAACCCGAGGAAGGAAAGACTTATGAGTTTGGTTTAAGGCAGTCCCTGTTGCAGAAGAGACTCAGGTTTGAAGGCAGCTACTGGCATACCACTTTGGACAATGTAATAACATTTATTTATGGAATTAATCCTGATCCGACCATCAGAGGTATGTATGACAACAGGGATAAGGCGACTTCCAGGGGGGTTGAAGTAGCTCTGTCTTATGAGATAAATGATTCACTTACGTTCAGTGGAAACTATACTTATACCGATTCCAAATCTGAAAAAGACGGCGAGACTTTCAGGACCGTTCAGATTGCCGGAAACAAATTTAATCTCGATCTCGTATATGAGATTAATGATCTTTATTTTAATGTCCACGGTTACTATGCAGGCCCACGGCTCAGGTGGCGGGGTGACAAGGAAATGAAATCCTATTTCAGGACTGATGTTGCCGTAAGGGCTGAGGTTGCCAAAGACTGGAGCATTTACGGAAGAGTCGAAAATTTCTTTAATGAAAAGATTGAAGAGGGGCTTGGTTATGAACAACCCGGTGTCTATGCCGTTACAGGTATGGAATGGAAGTTTTAGCAGACGACAGATGATAACATTTAAAAACGTTTCCTTTAAATATGCCGGACGCAGCGATCTGTCAGTGCAGGAGGTCTCCTTTTCCGTGCCTATGGGGCAGTGTGTGCTTGTAACAGGCCGTACAGGCTGCGGCAAGAGCACGCTCCTGAAGATGCTGGGCGGGATAATTCCTCATGAGAGTGCAGGCGAGATGCAGGGTGTAGTGGTTGTCAACGGAATAGATACGCGTACTTCGTCCCTGCCGTATATCTCGCAGTATGTCGGGATGGTATTTCAGAGTCCTGACGATCAGCTCTTCTGTAATACGGTGAGGGATGAGATATCATTCGGCCCTGAAAATCTCGGCCTTCCACCTGCAGAGATAAGGAAAAGGGTGGCGGAGGCCCTGGCCCAGGTCGGTCTTGAGGGATTTGAAGAAAGGCAGACCGCAAGACTCTCCGGTGGTCAGAAGCAGCGTGTTGCCATTGCCTCGCAACTTGCCATGGGACCGGTGGTGCTGGCGCTTGATGAGCCGGTGAGTCAGCTCGACCCCGCAGGGACTGCCGAGATAGTAAAATGTCTCGATGACCTGAAGCAAAGGGGCATAACCATTGTCCTGGTGGAGCACAGGGTTAATGATGTGATAGGGATTGTCGACCGTATAATGGTGATGGACCAGGGAAGGGTTGTCCTTGATATTGACAGGAAAGACCTGCCTGCCCATACAGAAATTTTTAAAACCCTGGGGCTTAAGCTGCCTGATGCCGTTCAGATTGCAGGGGCTGTCTGCCACGAATGGTCAAGGGACTGGACCGGGAATCTGATTGATGAAGTCATTAAACTCAAACCATCAAAGCAGGGTTTTTTCGGGTATGAGAGTCCTGCAGGAAACAACGGCGGTAAAAAAAGACGTGTAGCCTCTCTCAGGGATATCTCCTTTGCCTACCCGGGGGCAAGGGAGCCGTCCCTAAAAGGGGTTTCTCTTGATATTTACAACGGGGACATAATTGCGATTATGGGGCGGAACGGTTCAGGTAAATCAACGCTCCTGAGCATTCTGGCGGGACTGAACCAGCCGATATCAGGCAGTGCCGACATGAACGGACTGGGCAGTCTCAAGGGACGTTGGCATGGAAGTACGGGCAGGACAGGTATGGTCTTTCAGAATCCCGACCTCCAGTTATTTGAAGACAGTGTGTGGGCTGAACTGGAGTTCAGCCAGAAGAATCTTGGTGTTGATAAAGTAGTGCGCACGTTCAGAAACAGGTCCCTTGTCGGCATGCTCCGTCTTGAAGGCCTGGAGAGGATACCCCCGCACGCCCTCTCAAGTGGACAGCGTCTCAGGGTGGTGATAGGGGCTGTGCTTGCCATGGACCCCCGGTTGTTGCTGCTGGATGAGCCGACGACAGGGCAGAACGAGGAGAATATATGCAACCTGATCCGGACAATCAGGAATGAATCCGGGATAGAGGCTGTGCTCTTCTGCACGCATGATTTTGAGACGGCAGTGCGTTTTTCAAACAGGGTATTGCTTATGAGAGAGGGCTGTGTGGTTGCCGACGGTCCGGCCAGGGAGGTGCTTGGCGATGAGGCTGCCCTGAAAGAGGCGGGACTTCTGCCTTCATTGTCCCTGGTGCTTTCAGGGAAGAGCGGAATATCACCGCCTGCACTTACAGTTGAGGAATTCATAGGAGTGATGAATGGAGCTTCATAACAACAGGAGTATTACAGAGGATTATCTTTATCCCTTTTCCGCAATTATGGGACAGGAGGAGATGAAACTTGCACTTATCCTTAACGCAATAGAGCCCCGTATCGGCGGTGTGCTCATCAGGGGCGAGAAGGGAACAGCCAAATCAACGGCAGTCAGGGCATTAAGGAGGCTTTTACCGGAGATAAAGGTGGTCAGGGGATGTCCCTGTCTCTGTGATCCCGGCAGCCCGCTACAGGCCTGTCTTCAATGTGCGGAAAAAATCAAGGCTGAGGATTATATTGAAAGTGCATATATGAAGGTTCCCCTTGTTACTCTTCCGCTGAATGCAACAGAGGAGATGGTTACCGGCAGTCTGGACATTGAGTTTGCCATGAGGAAGGGACAGAGGCGTTTTCAGCCGGGACTCCTCGCCAGGGTAAACAGGGGAATCCTCTACATAGATGAGGTCAATCTCCTGGATGACCATTTAGTGGATATAATCCTTGATGTTGCCTCCAGTGGTATAAATGTCGTGGAACGCGAGGGACTCTCATTTCTTCATCCCTCACGCTTTATTCTTGTGGGCACCATGAACCCTGAAGAAGGAGCCCTCCGCCCCCAGCTGCTTGACCGCTTTGGGCTCTGTATAGAGATTGGAGGCGAGGGCGATCTTGACAGCAGGGTACGGCTCATGGAGATGAGAGAGTTATATGACAACAATCCCGTGGAGTTTGCAGCCCGTCATCTCAGTAAGGATAACGGGATTGCAGGGCGGATAAGGAGTGCAGGGGAGAGACTTAAAGGGGTGGTCTTTCCTCAACGGCTCCTTGGCCTTGTCTCTGAAATATGCCTGCAAAACAACGTTGCAGGTCACAGGGCAGACATGGCTATCAAATATG
>BTTF01000126.1:0-5110 GCA_036244995.1 bacterium
TTAATAAATCAGGTCTTTGTATTCATTTCCGGCCGAGTAATTCTTTTAATTCAACAGCATTCTTTGGCGCATAACCAAAGGCATCATTGTTGAAGTACATATACACATCAAGACCTTGCTTTAAATACCCCTTTATCCTCCCTGCATCCTTCCGGAGCTCATCAAGGGAATAACAACTATTATACCTCCCGCCATGACCATGCCGCCGCATATAAACAAAATCCGCAGTTACCGGAAGCTCGTTGATAAACTCAGGCCAGTCAGCCATACAGAATGCATGGCCCTCGTCCCTGAGAAGCTCCGTCACCTCAGGGACGATCCAGCCCTGGTGCCGAAACTCAAAGGCATGCCTCACCCTGTATTTTCTCAACATAAAGAGAAAGTTTTCAAGCCTGTTGAGGTCAAGTCCAAAACCCGGGGGGAACTGCCAGAGCACTACAGAAAGCTTGTCCCTGAGGTCAACAGCAACATCAAAAAACCTCTCAAGTGCCTCTTCAGGCTCCTTGATCCTCCTGACGTGGGTGATATATCTGCTTCCCTTAATGGAGAAAGAGAAACCTTCAGGGCTCTTTTTATACCACCCTGCAAATGATTCCCGTTTGGGCAGCCTGTAGAAGGTGACGTTCAACTCCACTGTATCAAAAACCCCGGTATAGTACTGAAACCAATTCTTTTTGGGAAGGCCTTCGGGATAAAAGACCCCCCTCCAGTGGTCATACATAAAGCCGCTGCAACCGATCTTCACCTTCGCCATATTAGCATTGTATCATAAAGGCCCGGGATTGAAAACACCGGTTTTCAGCAGTTACCGTGAATTATTGTATCCCGGCCCGGGATTGCCGATAAAAACCGGGCAACCTTGATGGAAAGGGACCGGATACAGAGTTTGAACGGATTTAATTATCACATATGGCTCACCCGGATGGTGAGTCGTGATAATTTCCTCGGAGACAGACAGGATGTCTGTCGAGAATGAGTGAAAACTCTGTATCCGGTCCCTTTCCATCTATCTACCGTGATCTTGGGGTTACACTTGACACAAAGTCCCCGCTAACTTTACTATTTACTACCACTATTTACTATTAACAAAACATAACGGATTACTATCAATTAAACATAACGGGGCGTAGCGCAGCCTGGTAGCGCACACGGTTCGGGACCGTGCGGTCGCTGGTTCGAATCCAGTCGCCCCGACCATATTTTTTACCATCAGGGAACTTCCATGAATCTTCAAAGGGTTATAGAAAGGGCTGTTTGCAGACCTGTAGAGGTTGTCCTGACAAACAACAGAACGAGTATAGTCAGCTTTAAAAAAGAACAGGGCAGGGTCCTCCTGAGACTCCAGCGTCTATTTAGCGAGGCCCCTCTGGATGTAATCCTTGAGATAGCGGAACTAATCAGGAAACCTTCTATCAAGACGCCCCTTGTCCATGATTTCTTCAGGAAAAACCAGTGGAGGGTAAGAAAGAGGTCCAGGACCCCTGACAGGGTCGAGCCGGAAGGAAGGGTTTATAATCTCCGTGAGATATTTGAGAAGGTGAACAGGGAGTATTTCTCCAATGAGATCGATACAGTGATAACATGGGGAAAGCGTTCACCGAAAAAGGCAGTCAGGAAAAGGACTCTCGGCAGTTATAATTCAGAGACAAGGACCATCAGGATCAACCCGGGGCTGGACTGCGTAAGGGTGCCGGGGTTTTTTGTTGAATTTATTGTCTATCATGAAATGCTTCACGCTGATATCGGGATATTAAGACGGAAGAACGGAAGACGTGCCATTCACACGCGGGAGTTCAGGGAAAGGGAAAGGCTTTTCAGGGATTACCGTCAGGTTCTGGAATGGGAGAAAAAGGCCCGGATGCGCGGCTTCTGTCCATAAATGCCTTATTCACAGGTGTTCAGATTGGTTCAGGAGAAAGGGGCATCAGGTTGAGGAGATTACCTCACACGGCTCTTAACCTCCCTTAAAAGCTTATCCAGGTCCATACCTTTTTCCTTTGCAACCTCCTTGAGTGCCATGACAATAGTATCCTTGCATTCGCAGAGCCCGAGTGAGAGGAGATAGTCAATTGTCTCGGGATATTCCCTGAACAAGGTTGAAACCTTTGTATCTGCATTTATTCCATCTGGCACAGGCATATTATATAGCATTTCAATTTATTTTTTTATGGCAAACGGATAGATTCCTGCGGAAGTTTCTCCCGTATTTGACCCCAAATTTTTTCTCAACATTTCACCAACACCTTTTTCACAGGAAAAAATCTTTGATATCAATGCCTTAAGTAACCTGCATTTTTTTCTTGACAAATACCACATATTGTGGTTTAATTGACTAAACACTACCATGAGCCACAACTTGTAGGGGGTATTTTGGACTTCTGTAAAGGTCTGAATGACTGGTTTTATTGTCTGCGATGTCCGTATATCTGCACAAAAACCTGTCCCATCGAAAATGAAGACGCCTTCAGTCAATTCTCTGTCAAGATAAAGGCCCTTGAGACATTACAACGGGAATCGGAAAAAAATATAAAAGTATAAACGGAGGAGGTATCGAATGGATGTTTTAAGATCAGCACTCAACCTAACAGACAATGCTCTCAAGGTGCTGCAGAAGCGGTACCTTAAGAAGGACGAAGAGGGAAATGTTACCGAGAAACCCGAGGATATGTTCAGACGGGTGGCAAAGGCAGTGGCAAAGGCAGACCTCAACTACGGCCGTTCACCTGAAGAGGTCGGGATTCTGGAAGACGATTTCTATCAGATGATATCCTCCCTTCATTTTCTGCCGAACAGCCCGACATTGATGAACGCCGGCAGGCGGCTCGGGCAATTATCGGCATGTTTTGTACTACCGATTGAAGACTCCATGGAGAGTATTTTTGAGGCAGTCAAGAATGCCGCAATCATACATAAATCCGGGGGGGGCACCGGGTTCAGCTTCTCCCGTCTGAGGCCGGGCGGTGATGTAGTGGGCTCCACCAAGGGCATATCCTCCGGCCCTATCTCCTTTATGACGGTCTTTGATACGGCAACAGAGGCCGTAAAACAGGGGGGCACACGCAGGGGGGCCAACATGGGCATGCTGCGTATTGACCACCCGGACATCCTCGGTTTCATCACCTGCAAGGACGACAACGAGAGGTTGAACAATTTCAACATCTCTGTTGCCCTTACCGATGAGTTTATGGAAAAGGTGGAGGTGGACGGTGAATACGACCTGATAAACCCGAGGACCCGGAAAGTGGACGGAAGGTTCGGGGCCAGGGAGGTTTTTGATCTGATTGTCAGGCATTCGTGGCAGAACGGAGAGCCGGGGATAGTATTCATCGACAGGATTAACCAGTACAACCCCACACCTCAGGCAGGGGAGATCGAGAGCACAAACCCATGTGGTGAACAGCCGCTGCTGCCGTATGAGTCCTGCAATCTCGGCTCAATAAATCTTGCCAAAATGGTATTGAATAGTGAAGTTGACTGGGAACAGCTCAGGGTTATAACGCACAAGGCAGTCCATTTCCTTGACAATGTCATTGATATAAACCAGTATCCATTGAAAAAGATCGAGGAGATGACCACGGCCAACAGAAAGATAGGTCTTGGAGTAATGGGCTGGGCTGATATGTTGATTCAACTCGGTATTCCGTACAATTCTGAAAAGGCCCTGAACCTCGCTGAAGAGGTGATGAATGTTATCACCTCAGAAGGCAGAAAGGCATCAGAGGAACTCGCGGAAGTAAGGGGTGCGTTTCCGAATTACAATAAAAGTATTTATGCCGGCAGCATAAAGGTCCGCAATGCCACAATTACCACAATAGCGCCAACAGGAAGCCTGAGCATTATTGCAGGTTGTTCCTCAGGGGTTGAGCCTGTCTTTGCGGTCTGCTTTGTCAGGACCGTTCTTGAAGGCACAAAGTTATTTGAGATAAATCCATACTTTGAGAATGTTGCGAAAGAAAAGGGCTTTTTCTCCAGGGAGATGATGGAGAGGATTGCAGAAACAGGCTCCATTCTCGGTATCCCGGAGATACCGGAAGACGTCAAGGAGGTCTTTATTACAGCCCATGACATCACACCTGAAGACCATATCCGCATGCAGGCTGCCTTCCAGAGGCATGTTGACAATGCCGTGAGCAAGACCGTTAATTTCCCGAATCAGGCAACCCCTGAAGATGTCAAGGAGGTCTATCTCCGGGCATACAGTCTCGGCTGCAAGGGTGTTACCGTATACAGGGACGGCTCAAGGGAGAGCCAGGTCCTGAGCAGGGGGAACAAGGAGAGCGCCGGAGCCCAGGCCACAGGGGACGGGCAGGCGGCAGAAGAGAAGCAGAAGATTATTCCAAGGAAGAGGCCGGATACAATCAAGGGCACGACTCAGGCAATGAAAACAGGGTGCGGAACCCTCTATGTCACTGTAAACGAGGATGAAGAAGGGCTTCCATTTGAGGTCTTTAATCATATAGGCAAGGCAGGCGGTTGCGCCTCAAGCCAGTCGGAGGCGATAGGAAGGCTTGTCAGCCTGTCTCTGCGGTCAAACATTGCCCCTGAGGAGATTATAACGCAACTGAAGGGAATATCCTGCCACCAGCATGCCTGGTCAAGCGGCGGAAAGATATCGTCCTGTGCAGATGCCATTGCCAAGGCCCTTGAGCTTTACATGACAAAAGGAAAGGGAAACGGTAACGGCAAGAAACACAATGATGCGGTTATGCAGATAGGTGCATGTCCTGAATGCGGCGGCACTGTAGAGCATGAGAGTGGATGCGCTGTGTGCCGCAACTGCGGGCATACAAGGTGCGGATAGAAGGGCAATAAAAAGACTTCATTTTTAGCCGCAGATTTCGCAGATGAACACAGATTAGGATTTAATACAAAGAGACTACAGATAAATAGAGTCTGTTTATAAACTCAATTTTTCTATCTGTCTTTCCGGCAGTCTTTAAGCCGGAATCCAGTCTTTTAAATGCTTTCTGGATGCCCCGAACGTTTTTGGGGAGAAAAAAATATCAGCGCTAATCAGCGTAAATCTGCGGCTGAGTTTGCTGTTTGATAAAAAGGAGGGTTTTAAAAAATGAGCAGCGGAGGAAACGGGAAAAACGAACCGCGGGACCGT
>BTTF01000127.1:0-5093 GCA_036244995.1 bacterium
CCCTTTGAGGCCAGGATTACCTCCACAGCCTCTTCTCCGACCTTTTTAAGTATCTCGTCCTTACCTTTTTTAAAAAGCCGGCAGGTATAGGAGTCATCCCGGGGGGTGTTTTTACGCTCCATGATTACTTCGTAGAGCTTCTCAATTATCCTTTTTTCCATACACCTCACTTTCGGAGAAGACCTTTTCAGCAACCTCCTCCCCCTTTATGTTTCTGTAAAAGCAGCTCCGGTGCCCTGTATGACATGCACCCGCACCGTGTTGTATAACCTTTATCAGCAGTGTGTCGGCATCACAGTCAGGGAGGATCTCCCTGACCTCCTGCACATGACCCGAGGTCTCTCCTTTTTTCCAGTACTTTTGTCTCGAGCGGGACCAGAAGTGAGTAAACCCCGTCTCGATGGTCTTTTTCAGGGCCGTCTCATTCATATAAGCCATCATCAGCACATCACCTGTCTCTACATCCTGTATAATGGCAGGGATCAGCCCCTTTTCATCATATTTCAGTTCTTTCAGCATCTCATCCCTCCATCACTCCACCTCTCCAATCCTTCCTGTCACAGCTTATACCCAATCTTTCTCAAAAACTCCTTCCTCCAGGCTTTATCTTCTGCTCCCTCCACACCTTTTGGCGAGGTCCCGTCAATCACTCCAAGCACACCCCGGCCTTGCCCTGTAACGGCAACAACGACCTCAAGGGTATTGGCTGTAGCGCAGAATATCCGGCAGACCTCCTGACAGTTCTTTATCTGGTTCAGGACATTAACGGGAAAGGCATCCCTCATGAGTATGCAGAATACATGACCTGCGCCAATGGCCTGGAGGTTTTTTATGCACACCTCTGTCAGCGCGGGTTCATTGCCTTCGGTGCGTATAAGACACGGACCTGAGGCCTCTGTAAAGGCTATGCCGAATCTTGCCTGTGGCACAGAGGTCACCATGATCTCGTAAAGGTCTTCAGCGGTCTTGATGAAATGTGTCTGACCAAGAATGATATTGCACCCGTCAGGAATTTCAAGCCTTACTGCCGTGATTTCCATATCCTGCCTCCGGTTCCGGGGTTTAAGCCCTTATTCTTTACTGCCTCTTTCCTGCCTGCTTTTCAAAGCCCGTCAGAGTTTTGTTATGATATAATGATTTCAGTTCAAGAAGCAAGGCTGCGAGAGAGAGAGGAGTCCTGCCAAAAATGTTAAAACGGTTGTTTTTCATACTTATACTGAGTCTCGTATTTCTCCATATGGCCGAAGCCCTGGAGATAAAGGGGCCTTATCTTGATTTTAAGGATAGCGTCATCCGGGTATCCTTCCAGCTTGACCTTGATTCCGATTATGTAGATGAGATTCGAAAGGGAATCTCCAAGGAGGTAATCTTTTATATCGACCTCTTCCGTTTATGGAAGACGTGGCCTGATGAATTTATTGCCGGCAGAAAGGTTGTGAGGAAGATAACGAGTGACCCCATGAAAAAGGAATACATTGCTACTTCTTTTAACGGTGAGACCTTCATTGAGAAGAGATTCAACAGTTTTGAATCCATGATGAAGTGGGCATTGAACTTCAATGACGTTTATCTTACCGGACTTAAGGGCATGCCCTCCGGAACGTATTTTGTGAGGACTACCGTGGAGTCCCGGCTCAGGAATATCCCATCCCTGTTTGGGGAGATATTCTTTTTCCTGCCTGACAGGGAGTTCAAGGTCTCAAGTGATTCAGGGTTGTTCAGATGGAATGAATCCTCCCTGGAACCCCTCAAATGAGTGAAGACCTTGCCATAAAGGTCCTTACATTACTTGTCTTTAATCTTGCTGTAATCGCCCTCCTCACCCTTGTCTTCTTTGTCTCCAAAACCCTTATCCGTCTTTATCTTGAAAAGAAACATAGAGTCCCGGGCTATAAATTCAAGACCAGGATCGTGACCATCTTTGTTACCCTTACGCTGATACCGTCAATTTTACTGTTTGTAATAGCCAGCGGACTGATAACAGCCTATGTTGACAGATGGCTCAACCCCCGGATAAAGGTGCCGTTTGAGAATGCCCTGTCAATTGCATCTATCTTTTATGACAGTGAGAAAGAACATGCCCTTTCAGAGGCAAAGGAGGTTTTATCAGGACAAAGCCCATCAGAGGGTTATGATGTGGAGAGACTTTACGCCATGCCTGAAAATCCTACCGAGACCCTCATGAATGCTTTTGAGGGCAAGGAGGGGACAGAGGTTATCTCAACTCCCTATGGAGATATTATCAGGGCTGTGGTGCCGTTGAGGGAAAGTGGAAAGCTGAAGGGTGTTCTTGTCGTGGAAAGGGTGCTTTCCCCTGAGATTGTCCGGCAGGCAGAGAAGGTCAGGTCAGCATATGAGGATTATATTGCCCTTGAAAAATGGCGCACACCTATAAAGGTCAATTACATGCTTGCCTTTGGTTTCTTCACGGTTTTGATTGTCTTTATGACCATGTGGGTCTCTCTCAGGATATCAAGGGGAATTACCGAGCCGATTCAGCGTCTTGCCCAGGCAACAGAGGATATAGCAAGGGGTGACCTTGATATTTCCATTGATCTCAAGAGGGATGACGAGATCGGTCTCCTGGTGGACTCTTTCAACCGCATGGTCAGGGAGCTGAGGGAGAGCAAGGATTCCCTTCAGAAGGCATACATCGAGTCTGACAGAAGAAGGGTATGTATGGAGAGCATAATCGAGAATATAGACTCCGGGGTTATATCTCTGGATGAAAAAGGAAAGGTCCTGACTGTCAATACCGCAACCATGAGGATATTAAATATCAATCCACAGGATGTTATAGGCAGGGAGTACCATGTGCTTCTGAACCATATTGAATCAGAAGAGCTGAGGGATTTTATAACGGGCATACGGCTAAGGGATTTTACGAGTACGAGCAGGCAGCTTAAGGTAAATGTCTCCGGGAAGCTGCTTACCCTCAGAATCTTTATTACCCAGCTTCGCGACCCTTCCGGTCCCCCAGCCGGGCTTCTTGTTGTTTTTGAAGACCTCACCGGGATTGTAAAGGCCCAGCAGGCCCTTGTCTGGCAGGAGGTGGCAAGGAGGATGGCCCATGAGATAAAAAATCCCCTTACGCCGATAAAGCTCTCCACTGAAAGGATGTTAAGAAAATGGAAACAGGGGGGGGGAGGGTTTGGCAGGATAATTGAACAATCCTCCCGGACCATTATAAGAGAAGTGGAGAGTCTTCAGAAGATGGTGGACGAGTTTGCAAGGCTCGGCAGGATGCCGCGGATAAACAAAACCCATGTTGACCTGATGGGCCTCCTTGATGAAGTTGTCTCTCTTTACAAGGGTTACGGTCGCAAGATAACCCTGCACTTTGGTGAAGATATCCCCCCTGTGTGGTTAGACAGGGAACAATTCAGGCGTGCACTTATCAATCTCTTTGACAATGCAGTAAAGGCTACCGGAGACGGGGAGAAGACTATAGATGTGAGGGTGAATTTAAATAAAACCCGTGACGTGGTTAAAATAGAGATTGCCGATAAAGGCGGGGGGATCAGGAACGAGGACAAGGAAAAACTCTTTTTACCCTATTTCTCAACCAGCAAGGGAGGCACGGGCCTCGGCCTTGCAATAGTTCACAGGATTATCACCGAACATGGTGGTATAATAAGAGTTGCCGACAACGAACCAAAAGGCACTGTGTTTGCGATTGAGCTTCCACTTTCAGGAAGCTGAAGGTCTGCGGGTTGAAGCAGGTCAGGTTCAGACAGCCCGGCTGCGAGGTACTAAAGTATGGCTTATTCGGTATTGATAGTTGATGATGAGGCAGGAATAAGAGAAAGTCTGCGGGAGATATTTGAGGACGAGGGCTATGAGGTCTTTACTGCCGAGGCAGGGCAGGAGGCCCTTCAGATGATAGACTCCATCCCTGTTGATCTCGTCTTTCTCGATATCTGGCTTCCCGACCGTGACGGTATAGAGGTTCTGGAGGATATAAAGACAAGGAGGGAGCGCCTCCCTGTTGTCATGATCTCAGGTCACGGTACCGTGGAGATAGCAGTAAAGGCCACAAAAATAGGGGCTTACGACTTTCTTGAAAAGCCCCTTTCCCTTGAGAGGGTGCTTATCACCGCTCAAAGGGCCCTTGAGCGCGGGACTATTGAGCGGGAATACCAGGCCCTTAGGGAGAACGTCAGCAAGCGGTGGCAGCTTGTTGGTGACTCCCAGGCAATAAAAACCCTCCGCCGGCAGATCGATATGGTGGCTTCAAGCTCAAGCAGGGTTCTTGTAATGGGGGAGAGCGGCAGTGGCAAGGAACTCGTTGCCCGACTCATACATGAAAAGAGCCCGAGGGCCCATAATTCCTTTGTTGAGGTGAACTGTGCCGCCATACCGGCAGAGCTTATAGAGAGTGAACTCTTCGGCCATGAGAAGGGCTCCTTTACAGGTGCGTATGAGAGGAAGAAGGGGAAGTTTGAACTCGCAGACGGGGGTACCCTTTTTCTTGACGAGGTCGGGGATATGTCCCTGCAGACACAGGCAAAGGTTTTGAGGGTAATAGAGACCCAGGAGTTTCAGAGGGTCGGCGGGAACAAGAATATCAGTGTGGATGTCAGGATTGTGGCTGCAACAAACAAGGACTTCAATGAAGAGGTGGCAAATGGAAACTTCAGGGAAGACCTCTTTTTCAGACTGAACGTTATTCCCCTAAATGTTCCTTCCTTGAGGGAAAGGAAGGAGGATATACCCATTCTTGTCGAGTATTTCCTTCAGAATATTGCGCGGGAGTACGGGAGACCGGTAAAGAAGATAACCCGAAGGGCCCTTGACCTTTTTATCGGCTATAACTGGCCCGGCAATGTCAGGGAACTGCGCAATTCGATCGAGCGCCTGATTATCATGACACCGTCACAGACAATTACGGAAAGGAATGTCACCTTTTTTAACCTCAGGCCCCATGACTACTTCTCCTTCAAGACCTTGAGAGAGGCACGCGATACCTTTGAACGCGATTTTATCCTGAAAAAATTGCAGGAGAACAACTGGAACATATCCAGGACAGCAGAGGTGCTGCAGATTGAAAGGAGTAATCTCCACAGAAAGATAAAGGCCTTCGGTCTTTCACA
>BTTF01000128.1:0-5080 GCA_036244995.1 bacterium
ACATCAAGAATGCCTGTGCCGATATCACCTTCCCTTGTCTTTATATTATTTGAAAACAATTCATCCGGAAGGAGGATATCCGTATGCACCCAGTCATAATCATTGATTGGATCAAAGAGGCCGCCATTCAAGAAAGGAATTTTGCAGTTGAATTTACCGTAAAAAGCATCATCACGCTCTTTGGCTAATGCCTCATAAAAAAGAAGCTCCAGGATATCATTAAAGAAGTTCGTGTAAGTTCCATGCTTTTTTTCAAAAAGCTGCCTCAAAAAATTTTTCGGCCCTGTTCCCCAGCCTGAGTCCCGCTCTACCCCAAACCAGCCCTTTTTCTGCAGGAAATACAAAAACACGATCTGCCCGAGGAGTTTTTTGGCAAAATCAACGGTGTTGATGCCTTTCAGGGTAAAATCTTCACTGATCTTCTTATTTGCTTTGACAACTTCATCAAGTGAATCTTTCACCCTCAGAAACAGGTCACGGTATTTCTCAAAGAACTCCCTGGTGACTTTTTCAACGCTAAAGGCATCTTCCAGTTCACTTAATAAGGGATTATGTTCGTCGTTGATTAATAGAGGAACGAGTCTGACCTGGGCGGTATGGCTGTTTTCGTTTCCTCCCACCAGAAAGGAAAACCTCCTGGCAGGAGTCAGCTCCTGCCTGACCCTGTGTTTTTCTTCTGATGCATCGAGGCGGTATTCCATCTTTACAAGGGAAAACCTCCAGTCTTCCTGATCAGGAGATACAAAGGCAACAAGCGCAGCATCCTTCAACTTGCCTCCACGGCTTCCGTTCAGGTACCAGGCAATGAAATTTCTCTGCATTGTGCGTGCACGTTCAAGAGAGGTCTCTTTCTTGAGGTGAACAACGAGTATATCAATCTTCTTTTCTCCTGAATCCTGATATTTACCTATCCGGTCAAGGGCATGAATGTATTGTTTGTAGGCATCAGGGATAAGGTTTCCCCGGTAGACAGTGGAGGGAGTCTCCTCAATGTGATTGAGGAGGTTTCTTATAAAATAGAAGTACCGTCCCTTATTAAAAGGGTTTTGCAAGGTCTCCTGGATAAGTCTTATGGCAGAGGTCTTGTCCATTTACAGTTTGACAAAAGAGTATGTTTCAATCATCGATAACATAAATCTCTTCTATTTCATTTAGAACATCAGATAATTCTATCTGATCGGATTCTGTGATGCTTCCATCAAGGAGGTGTTTATGATGAGGAAAGGTTTTTACTCCTTTTGCCCTGGGGTCGGGAGCATTATCGTATCTAAAGATACTGTTCGACCCTTTGCGGTAGTTATAGGCATATTTGTATTTTTCTATTCCTTCTTCCGTACTTTCAATAAACTCTTTGAAATCAAGGATTGTTCCGTTTCTGAAGTCCATCCTTCCGTAGATAAAGGCGATCTCGGCAGATTTCCTGTCAATATTTAAGTTATAGCTTGATATGGTGGAAGAGGAGTTAATAATAGCTTCCAGTCTTGAGATATACTCATTTATATTCAAATGTTATTTCCTCAAGAGACTTCAGTTTTTCCTGCAATCTTTTCAGCGTTTCAAGCTCTCCTTCCCACTCGAGAAGCTCCATGTCATCCACTTTGCCGTAAAGAGAATCCCTGTCAAACCTCCCGTATCTGTTTTCGAATTCCTGCAGCTTTGCCTGTGTTCTTCCAACCGCTTTTTTGAGCAGTTCAATTTCTGTATGAATAGCGCTCTCTATCTTCTTTTTTGTCCAGTCATTGTCTGTCTCTACAGTTAACTTTGTCATCCTGACCACCCCCCTTCAATTTAATCTGTATATTATTCTAACATACCAGATATTCCGAGAGTATCACTTCTCTTGGCCCAAAGGTTAGAGCTGCGCTTTCTGCAATATGTTCTTCAAGAAATTCTGCCGGGATGGTCTTCTGCAAGATTCCAAGAATCTTCAGTGGATTTATCCCCTGTTTACTCACTTCCTGAAGCGCTTTCCTTGTTGTCTGTTTCGGCAACCCGCCCTCTTCCAGTTGCTTCATAACCTTCCCGAGATAGAGTTCCTGCTCATCTGTAAACTCTCTGAAATCCTGTATAGCCTTCAGGACCTTCAGTAACTGCACCGAACTCTCCCTGCTCCCCCTGGTTTTAGGTTCAGGAAGCCCCTCGGAAGTTGCAAGCTCAAAAGCCTTTTTGTTTTTTTCAAGCAGGTCATAATAATCACTGCCTAATGTTGCACGCCTTGTTTCAGTGTATGCTTCTAAAATTTTTGCCGCAGAAATAAAGTCGAGTTCTTCAGATTCATTATTGCCAACCAGAAAGAATTTCCGGAGTTTACCCTTTCTGAAACAGGTCAGGAGTTTGTTGAATCCCCCTGCATCCCGCTTTGACAAAGGGGGTGAGGGAGGATTATACTTTCTCGCTGTTCTCGTTTTTTTGGGCAGATGTTTAATCCCGGCAAACAGGTCGGGATCGTTATCCCGGATATCTCTTATAATTTTCAGATATTTCAGCTCACTCTCCTCATGCTCATCCTCGCCGGTAATCGTTTTTCTGGAAATCAAACGGTTAAATAACTCAAAGGATTCAACAGGTTCCCCCTCGGTAAGAAGACGGGCATCTGCTCCAAGCATGGAGATAAAGGCATGGATTTTTGCCTCGGCTGCCTCTTTTAATTTAATCTGGTCGTTTGATTGTCTCGTTGGAAAGAAGTTGAAGGTATATATTTTGTCAAAAACCGTATCGACTCTGTTTATGCGCCCGACTCTCTGCATCAGTCTTGTGGGGTTCCATGGTATATCGTAATTAATAACCACGTTTGAACGGTGAAGATTGACGCCTTCCGAGAGCACTTCCGTAGTAATAAGTATCCGGTAATCGTCTTTTGGAAAGCGTGCCCTGGCATCAAAATTTTCAATAACCCTCTCCCGGATCAAGGCACTTGATCCACCACTGAATGAGAGCACTTTACCCGGGAACTTTTCCTGCAAAGCCCTTGCAAGATAGTCGGCTGTTTCTCTTGCTTCAGTAAAGACTATTAATCTGTTTTTTTTCAGAATGGTACGTTTGGAAAGGATATCAATAAACTTCAGGAGCTTCGGGTCCCGCTTCACTGCATCCCACAAGTCTTTAATCTGTTTTAATAAATCAAGATCATGTTTTAGGTCCTCTCTGAATTCCTTCCTGAAATCCTTTGCAGGGTATTCTCTTGCCTTATCCTCTTCCAGGAGTTGCCGGACGGTCTCCTCATCATCATTATCAAGAAGCTCAAATATCTTGTTCGTATGTTTTTTGCTCACATAGACCTTCCCCTTTTCAAACTCCTCAAGAAATCTCTCGTATGAGGAAATAAAGCGGTCAAGGGTATTTTTAAAGGCATAAAAACTGCTTTCCAGCCGTTTTACCAGCAGGATTTTCATAAAAGAGCCCATATTTTTCTGTGACTGAATCTCTAACTGATCCAGCCTCTCTCCCTTGTAATAAAGCAGGGGAGTATAACGGGCATATTTGAATCTTTTAGCCGCCATCTCTATGGTTGAGTTGAATATCCCGTCTTCTTCATCGTTCAGTTCATAAAGCACTGCTTCGGGGTCAACCACTTCAGGAAACTTAAGACCCTGCTTTTTGAGGTCTTTGCCATAAAACTTTTCAATTTCAGACCTTGTTCTCCTGACCATCAGGTATTTGAGAACGTTTTCTCTTATCTTCCGGGCGTTTTCCCTGGCAGTGCGGATATACTCCTCCCGGTCTTTCTGCCTGTCCAAATCCTTGATCTTCTTTTCAAGTCCTGAAAAGAAAGACTTCAGGTCCGGCAGATTGGGAATCGTGCTTTTCCGGCTTTTCTGGAAGAGTTTAATCTGACTCAGGATATCTTTGGGTGTGTTATTAAAAGGGGTTGCCGTAACCAGTGCGACCCGCTTTCCCCTGCAGATTTGTGCAAGTTTTTCATAGGTGACATTTGTTTCCGTCCTGAACCGGTGTGCCTCGTCAATGAAAATATTTTTGTATTTTTCAGTGCCGTGCTTCACCAGATAATCAAGTTTGCCTAATGATTCAAAGTCTGCGTGCACCCGGAAATCAGAGAATACATTCGGCCACGAGCCGGGATTGCTCTTCTCCAGCAACACAGGCGGGGCAATTACCAGTGTCCTGCCGTCAAGCTGGTTGGCAAGCATGGCCGACATATAGGTTTTCCCGAGGCCAACCACATCTGATATGAAAACCCCTCCGTACTCCTCAAGAATCTTCTTTGCATTCAGGACCGCCTGTTCCTGATATTCGAGTTTCCTGAAATCCTCAGGCACATATTTAAAAAAGACCTCATCAGCCTGGCTTATCTCGTCCTTGAAATATTCGTACAGGAATTTCAGATATAACTGGTAGGGGGTGATGGTATCGCTCAACCACGTTTTTGTCCGGATCGTCTCAATATATTTATCTTTTACGTCAACGGCGTTTTCCCAGAGTGCATTGAATTTATTCAGGGCAAAATCATAATCCGCCCTGTTCTTGAGCTCTACATTGAATTCCAGATTATCAATCAACCCTGCTTGTGTAAAATTACTTGATCCGGTGATAACCCTTCCGACATCCCGGTCTCCCTCGGCAAAGGTCATGATATAGAGCTTGGCATGTATGTTTTCGACAGGATAGGCCTTTATCTCAAGTTTTCCGCTTTTAAGCCACTCTGAAAATTTTACAACCCCCTCTTCAACCTCTCTGCTGTCTTCAGAGACTTCCATTTCATTGACGACTTCCTCTGAAAACTGTTCTTTCACTTCTGCATGGGAAAACTGAAACATCTGCTGTCCACTACTCCTGACTTGCCGGACAAGGTCAACCGTGTCTTTATCAGTGCCGATACCGATCAGTATCCTGATCTTTTTTGTGTTTTTCAGTGATTTATAGAGCGGTTTGAAGCCGCTTGTATAAAAATACCCGACAAGAACATCGAAAAACTCCGTGTCCCTAACCAGCACCTGAAACCTCTCCAGGAGGTTCCTGTTTTCTTCATTGGTTATAAAGGTTAAATCTGAATGCATGGATATATCATGGATTTTTGCCTCCAAGTAATTCCTTTCCTTCTTCTTTTTTCCCCTTTAAATAC
>BTTF01000129.1:0-5025 GCA_036244995.1 bacterium
TGAGGAACAGGTCATTCACTTTCCCAATGGGCTTTTCGGGTTCCCAAACCTTAAAAGATATATCCTCATGGACCATAAAGAGACGGAAGTTAAATGGTTACAGGCAATTGATAACGCTGATGTGGCCTTCATACTAATCAATCCATTTCTAATGAATCCCTCCTATCAGTTTGAGGTCCCGGATACGGCAAAAAAACTCATCGGGCTTGAAGACGTTGACGACCTCGCAATCCTCGTAATTGTCAGGGTTGAGAACAACATGGTTATGGCAAATTTCCAGGGACCGCTTATTCTCAACTCTACCACCAGAAGGGGCTTTCAATTAGTTGTTGAAAGCCCCGGAGTTCATGTTTATACCAAGGAACTACATGATAAGACTTGAAGTGGAAGATTTTAGCCCTGAGAGGTTAATGGGGCCTGCCGAAGTGGTAAAATGAAACCCTCGGATTTCAAAAAAAGATTCTGCTCCCTTGTCAGACCCGGGACATCTGTATAAAATCACACCAGCCCTGCAATCTCCCTGAAGAATTGTTCATTTTCAGCATAAAGCAGACCTTTTTCAAAGGTGATCAATCCTTTCCTGTAAAGATTTGCAAGAGAGCTATCAATAGAGGAAAACTCCTCTGTCCCTACCTGCATCTGCGACCTTATCTGGTGAATCTTCTCCTCCCTTATAAGGTTCCTTATCCTGTAACTGTTTATCAGTTTTTCATAGGCAAGTATCCTGCCGTCACCCTCCTTAAGGGAAACCAGCCTCTGTGAAAACACAAGCAGGAGGGTATCAGCAATCTTTGTCCTGGTCAGGCTTTGCTGATGTGACGGAAACATATTAATGATCCTCTCAATTGCCGAGGTAGAATTATTTGAATGAACCGTGCTTAAAACAAGATGTCCGGTATCAGCTGCCTGCAAGGCTATTTCAAAGCTCTCCTTGTCTCTCAACTCCCCAACAACTATCACATCGGGGTACTGCCTGAAGATACGTTTCAGCCCCTCGGGGAAGGATTCGGTATCAAGCCCGATCTCCCTCTGGTTGACATTGCTGTTTTTATGCTTGTGTAGATATTCGATCGGGTCTTCAAGTGTAACAATGTTACATCGCCGGTCAGTGTTGATAATATCAATCATTGCAGCAAGTGTGGTGGTTTTACCATGTCCTGTAGGCCCTGCCACCAATATCAACCCCTGAGGCTTCAAGGCATACTCTTTCAACCACTCCGGCAGATTGAGTTCCTCCAGGGTAGGTATGATTTCCGCTATATGCCTGATGGCAACAGAAACGGAGTTCCGTTGTTTATAAACGCTCACCCTGAATCGTCCGATTTCAGGATAAGTAACGGCAAAATCCCGGTCACCTTTCAGGATAAATCTTCCCCAGTCCTCTCCGGACATCATTCCCCTCGCATACCTTTCACAGTCAAGGGGAGTAAGCGGGGCCATGTCAGCCCTCCTTATATCATTGTGAATCTTTAAGGAAGGGGGAACACCCGCGGTAAGCAACATATCAGTTGCAGGTGACTCTACCAGATAGCGCAGCAAAGCTAGCAATTCAGGCGCTTTTTGTGTCTCTGCCTTTTGTGCCTCCTTTTCAAGGACCATACCTCTAAGCCCTTTATCAGGCTCTGACATCAGGCTTTTTATCGCAGTCTCCATCTGCATGGCAGGCACTACTACCGGCTCTACCTTTTTCCCGAGGGAAAACTCGATTTCACTGAGGGTTACCATGTCACGGGGATTTACCATTGCAAGGGTCACCGTGTTATCATCAACCGCAAGGGGAACAACCTTCATGCTCTTGATCTTTTCCAGCGGCAGGAACCTTAATATCTTCGGCGGCACGTCCAGCTTAAACAGATTTGCCGAAGGGACACCAAGCTGCTTGCTGAGGAAGTCCAGAAGCTCGTCCGTTGTAATAAACCCCAACTCAATCAGGATGGACCCTATCTGCCCGCCTGCCTGAACCTGCCTCTTCAGCGCCTCTTTCAACTGATTTGTATTAATCAGACCATGCTCAACGAGTAACTCTCCAAGACGCTGCCTTTGCTCGGCCTTTCCTGTCTTCATACTTAAGTTTTATCACATTTCACGATGATTGTCAAATTAATCGCTCTTTTCCCCTGTCAGTCTTATTTTGATCCCGTACTTCCTGATCTTATACCCTATCATCCTCTCCAGTATAAGTGTTCATGAATTGCTGGTTAATACACTCGTAAGGTTGACAAGAATATCCGTTCTGATAAATAATATAAGTTAGCCGAAGTGGTGGAACCGGTAGACACGTGCGCTTGAGGGGCGTATGGGGAAACCTGTGGGGGTTCGAATCCCCCCTTCGGCACCATCCATAACAATGACCATTCGCGGACAGACAGAAGCAATTGAGAAAAAAACCCTTCATCCCAAGGCCGCTCTCAGCACTGGCAGTAAGGGGCGGGTAAGGTATGAAAAGGAAGGGGAAGTCCGCACCTGCTTTCAACGTGACAGGGACAGAATAATCCATTCAAAGTCATTCCGGCGGCTAAAACATAAGACACAGGTCTTTCTTGCGCCAAAAGGAGACCATTACAGGACAAGGTTGACGCATGTGCTTGAGGTTTCCCAGATTGCACGTACTATTTCCAGGGCGCTCAGATTGAATGAGGATCTCACGGAGGCCATAGCCCTGGGACACGACCTCGGGCACACGCCTTTTGGCCATGCAGGAGAGGCAGTCCTGAGAGAGATATATCCAGGGGGGTTTGACCATCATAAACAGAGCCTCCGGGTGGTAGACTTTCTTGAAAACAACGGCAGGGGACTCAACCTCACACATGAGGTAAGGAACGGCATAGTAACCCACTCAAAAGGAAAGGGACCAATAATGCCTGAGGATGGGAGAGGCCTTCCCGAGACACTTGAAGGACAGGTTCTAAGGGTATCTGATATAATTGCATATCTGAACCATGACCTTGACGATGCCATCAGGGCAGGAGTGATAAAAAGGACGGACATACCGGCTGAAGTTATAAAGACCATAGGAAACAAATATTCAAAGCGTATAGATACAATGGTTAAGGATGTGATATATTCAACAATAGCCACTGATTATGATCATATTTATATGGGAGAAGAGGTTTCCGCTGCAATATACATTCTCAGGGACTTCCTTTTTAACAGTGTCTACGAGAGCGATCAGATAAAGATGGAATTTAAAAAGGCAAGGAAGATACTCCGTGACCTTTATGAGTACTTTCTTGACCATATTGAGCAAATTGAAGAGGGGTTCAGGAATATTCGTGCTGAAAAAAATATGGACAGGCACAGAATGGTCTGTGATTTTATCGCGGGCATGACGGACAGGTTTGCCCTGATGACATATGAGAGACTCTTTCTGCCGCAGGAGTGGCAACCGGGGTACAGCTGAAAGTCACTTGATTGAGGGTTTTATCACTGGATACGGGTTTATTGCCAACCAAAAAAAACCGATATGGAGGTGAACACATGAAAAAGAGAAACAAGGTCATTGCACTGCTTCTGGTGTTGATTGGTATAATTGTCGGTCTCACTATATCGGCAAATCTTGATGTTCAAAAACTTACATTTGCAGATCAAAACAGGGTTCCCGAAAAAGCTACCGAGTTCCTTGGCAGGTTGAGTACGTCACTCTCCGAGGTTGCTGAGGTCGTAAAGCCATCCGTTGTTAACATATCCACCACGAGGACCGTTACATTGAAAAACAACCCCTTCAGTAAATTATTTAACGACCCCTTTGCCAAACGGTTCTTCGGTAATGATTTCAGGTCCTTTGGTCCTGAACGGAAATTCAAATCCTCAGCCCTCGGCTCAGGGGTGATAGTATCTGAAGATGGCTACATACTCACCAACAATCATGTGATAAAGGACGCAGATGAGATAAAGGTGGTACTCTATGACAAGAGGGAGTTCAAGGGCAAGGTTATCGGCACTGACCCCAAGACAGACCTTGCAGTGATAAAGATTAACGCTGAAAAACTGCCTGCCATCAAGATAGGAGACTCTGACAGCCTGAGGGTGGGAGATATGGTTCTTGCCATTGGAAACCCCTTTGGCCTGAACCAGACCATAACCATGGGGATAGTAAGCGCAGTCGGCAGGTCCAATGTGGGAATTGCCGACTACGAGGATTTTATCCAGACCGATGCCGCCATCAATCCCGGCAACTCAGGCGGTGCACTTGTAAATATACGGGGAGAGCTTGTAGGCGTAAATACTGCGATATTTTCAACAAGCGGCGGCTATATGGGTATCGGGTTTGCCATCCCCTCGGATATGGCAAAGGCGGTAATGCAGAGTATAGTCAAATACGGCAAAGTCATCCGTGGATGGCTTGGGGTTACCATTCAGGGTCTTACACCCGAGCTTGCCAAATCATTTGATATAAAAGAGGACAAGGGTGCCCTTGTGACGGACGTGGTAAAGGATAGTCCTGCTGAAAAAGCCGGCTTTAAGCGGGGAGACCTTATCGTGGAGTTTGACGGCAAGATGGTAAAGGACGAGACATCCCTGAGAAATATGGCTGCCAACACACACCCTGGAAAGACTGTACAGGTAAAGGTTGCACGGAATGGCAAGAAAAGGATACTGACGGTTACCCTCGGAGAGTATCCCGAGACAGAGACAACAACCGTGAAAGAAGGCTACAACAATGTCCTGCGTGGCGTCTATGTTCAGGAACTCACTCCCGACCTCAGGGCAAGCCTCAATATACCCGAAAAGGTAAGGGGGGTTCTTGTATCTAATGTTGAAGCGGAAAGCCCTGCCTCCGGGGTTCTTAAGAGAAACGATGTCATTCAGGAGATAAACCGGCAGGTAATAAGGAAGATAAAAGATTACAAGCAGGTAGTATCCAGGATAGGTCCTGACGATAACGTGCTTTTACTTATTTACAGGTCGGGAGGCTACATCTATGTGACCATCAGGCCGTAACAAGCAAATAACCTGTTCCCTCTGACCATACCGGCTTACGGTCAGAGGGGACTGCCTTTCCTCGTTTTTCAGTGCTACCGACTG
>BTTF01000130.1:0-4914 GCA_036244995.1 bacterium
AGGCGGCACATTCAGATGAATGTGCCGCCTCTTGAAAACCAGTGCCTGATTGTTGAACTCTCTGTCCCCTTACAGCAGGAGCTGGAGCATTACTCTCAGGGTATTGAAATCTTTAGTCGTGACACCCCTTAGAGTGCCTTCCTTTTTAAAATCACTCATTGCGTATTCAGCACTGAGCCTTAACTTCTGTCCTCTTATGTAATAATTGATACCAGGAGCTATCCACGTTAAATCCTGATTGTCCTGCTCATTAAGCTTCGCATACTTCCAGTTTTCATACCGGCCGAAGAACTGCACCTTTCCTATCCATATCCTCATGGGAAGGAGATAACCTGCCTTTACATAGTAACCGTTCCTCTCTCCGTACATTCCCGTGGCCTTTGGATCCGGATCAAAACCCTTGTATGCATTATCGAAGCTGACATTGAGATATGCACCTGAAAGGGTGAATGCTCCGACAGGCGTAGGATATTCAAAAAACCCGTCAACCGTCCATGTTGTGTCATCCTTTGCATCGGTCTTTGCGCCAAGATTTCCATAGATCACATCAGGCTCATACTGTATACCACCACCTATGGTCAGGACTTTTTTCCTCCCGAGGTAAGTACCGAAGTAAACGATTGAAGCCTCCGGTTGTAACAGGGAAACGTGAAGTCTGCCCGTGTAACGTAATCTACTCCGGGGCGTGTTTATGTCCTCCCTGCCTTCCATGATACCTATCCTGTACTGCAGTCTGTTTTTGATAAAATTCCCCCATGCAACCAGCCCCACGTCCCTGGATGCTGCAAAGGGGCTGTAGATAAAGAGGGAGCGGTCAAGGCTGAGCGGATCAAAACAACCTTCGTTGTTTTCCCTTGTAAGGGGATCCTTGGTCAAACCTACCCTTAACCTCAGGCTTCTTGACAACCTGAACTTCAAAAAGGCATCGAGCATATCAAGCCTGGTCGTCGGTGTATCAGCAACAGTCAGGTCATTGATCATCCTGGGGCCTTTATGTTCGATCTGTATAACAAACCCTATATTCCTTGTTAACTGACCGGTAAAGTTAAACCTGTCCCTTTTAAAATAGAAGTCGGTTGTACTGTCGTTACGGTCTGGGCCTGAACCCGTATTACGCCATACACCGTAGAACTGCGAAAAATAGCTGATCCTGAGCGATAATCCTCTCTTACCCCTTATCTTCACACCGGCCTGGGCTGAATCTATAGCCATACCGAGCACAAAGACAAAGACCAGGGCCAAAACCGAGAAGAGCCCAAGTTTCTTCCTTATATCTCTCATGAGTAACTCCTCCTTATTACCTGATTGTTATGACTTTTTAGTTCCACTGCCTGCTTAATATCCGCCTGAGTCACCGCCACCACCGGCACCACCACCGCCGCCGCTAGGGCCTTCGATAGCGCATATCTCCTCATCCGTCCTGTTGACATTGTCTGCATTAGGGATAAAGGAATTGGCCAGAATCCGCTCTACATCACTCGATGCGTTATAGTTAACTAACTCTGAAGGTGATATAATTGTTCCGGCAGGCACAAATGCAACTGCATCTGCAACAACACATTTACTACTCACGTTATCAGTCAATGTCACATTCTCTGAACCGACTGCGTCAAAGGCATATGTACCCAGCTTGTACCAGGTCCCACCATTTTGGGTTAAATCAACTTCCACCGGAGGCTCACTTGTACCACTGTGAGTGACTGTATATGCTGCCTTTGTCTCATAACTGGACTTGGCTGTATGCCATATATAAACGTCATAATCCCCTGCTGAAGGTAATGAAGGTGTCCATGTTGCCGTATCACCGTTGTTCAGACAATGGTAAGCAAAGTTCGTGCCATAATAAGAACCAGTGCCCGCACTGGTTGATGTAAGCCAGTCTTGGGCAGGATCCCCCAGAAGTATATCGGAGTATCCAGCATCTGTATTATCTACGATTATTGCCCCAGGGATTGCGCTGGGGGTGTCATACAGTGTATCTGTCTTCCATGGAGAACTTGCATCAAGTGCACCATACTCTGCAGTCATCTGCCCCCACTCTACCCATGCACCGTCATAGAGTTTTACAGGCCAGTCGAGCACACCGTCGAGCGCCAGGAATGTAATCGCAGCCCTCCAGCTTGTGCGGCAGTACGGATAGGCTGTCGTATTTTTGGTCACACCTATGGCAGTAAATGCTTTCGTCAGGTCAGTGCCTGACAGAAGCCTTCCCGTTCCCGTAGTAAGGTTAAGGTCCAAAAGGTTTTTATATTCCTGATGCACGGCGCCCCTTATATGCCCCTCAAAGGCTACGTACTTTCCAGACTCGGAACCAGGTGTTGCTGGGTTAGTCCCCGGCCCTGAGGTACCATTAAATTCTCCGTCACTCCTTGTATCTATCACCACGGTCTTATCATCACTGTCTTTGGCCACCGTTATCATATCTTCCAGCGGTGCCCTGAACCTGTCGGGATCCTGCTTCAGGTTGCAGACACTGTAAGTGGAAGGTTCCGGAGCTGTAGGGGTTTCAAACTCAAGGCGATAACCGGCATCCGCCCACGTGGTATTAACAAATCCGTCCAGTACCTTCAGATTGCTCCTCGGAAAACCCCAGTAACGGAAATTATAGTATGCCCTTGCAGTGTTCATGAATGGAAAATTATCAATTTCGCCTTTGGCATTGGCATTGCCCCTCGGACCGGTTATAACGATCAGCGTGCCTCCGTCTATGCCTGTCCTCTGTATGACTGCATCCATCTTGGCCTTTGTGGCAACCATATCGATTGTCATACTTACCCCATCAGACCTCTTGGCCTTGATGTCACCATATGAGACCAACTGAGAGCCGGGTATGTGGCCGGCATCGTACTGGTCCTGGGTGCCTACAAAGAGTATTACCATCTTGGTGAGACCATAATTAGGAGCACCGGGATAACCATTATCCAGCCAGCTGTTGAGTTTAACGGAACTTATCATGACAGGAGCCGTATATTCCGGCCGTTCAGCGGCTATTTCTTTAGAAGTATCATAATCTTTTGCACAGCTAAACAAAAACAAAGAAACCGTCAGTATCATGAGAACCGATACCAGGGATATTGAAAGACTTTTTTTACGTTTTATAAAACCCATTTCTCCCCTTTGCCTCCTTTTCGTTTAAAATTGTATGGTACGAGCTTGAGCCGCTTACTCCGCATCCGCTGTATCTGCCGTCTTCCTATCACCTCCCCTTCATAATATTGCTTAAATTGTTCGCACCTCACGAGGATACCTTAACCGTATGCCGGACAAGTATAACCTAACCCGGGTGGTTTTTGCCTCCCGCCTCTAAAATCCCGGGGCTCCTGCAGTAACTCCACTTTTCTAATCCGGCTTTCTCTTCCCTCCCGGACTAAAACCACTTACGTGACACCTTTATCCTTACGGAATATATCTCCTTTTACCCACAGCCAGAAGAGACTCTTTGCACCCTGAAGCGCAGCCTTCAGATCGTCCCTTGTCCGCATTCTCAGTATCCGTCCCCAAATATACTTCGGCCTTGAATAGAACTTCTTGAAAGCCAACTGCCTAAGCTTCCATATCTCTTCCCTGGTCATGGTATAGGGTACAAATGCAGCGCCCTGATAAGTAAAGTCACTGGAGTCCGTCGACATCGTCCCGTACTTCTCTATATTGTCGTAAAGCTCGGAACCCGGGAAAGGTGTGAGGGCATGAAAATTGGCCACATCAGGATCTATTTCACAGGCAAACTCTATGGTCTTGAGCCCGTCCTCATACGTCTGCCCCGGTATGCCGAAAAGGAAAGGTGTAAGCACCTTCAACCCAACCTCCTTGGCTGTCTTGACCGCCTTGCGCGTCTGTTCAAGGGTAATCCCCTTTTTGATGGCATTGAGATTCTTCTGCACACCACTCTCTGCCCCGAACAAAATGGACCAGCACCCTGCCTCCTTAAAAGCCTCAAGAAGCGGCCTGTCCACCTGACTGACGCATGCAGATGCAAACCATGTAAAGTCAAATTTACGCGCCTTGATCTCCTTTGCTATCTGCATTGCCCTGTCGTAATTTGCGGCAAGGGTATCGTCTATAAACTTTATCTCCCGGTATCCCTGCTTCAGACACAGCTCTATCTCCTCCATCACATTCTCTACACTGCGGTATCTGACTCCACTCTTGCGGGTCTTGTCTATCTGAAAACAGAAGAGGCACTTACGGTTACAACCCCTGGAAGTTATCATTACCGCCACGGGCTTCCTCTTGTATGTAGCCGGGGGCGGAACATATTTGATTGCGCCCTCACCCAAAAGGTCCCTTGCCGGAAAGGGAAGGCTGTCAAGGTCTTCGAGAAGGGGTCTCAGCGGGTTCTTCCTTACCTCCCCACCCTCACGGTATACCACACCAAGTACTCCTTCCATTCCCTTACCCCCGGATAATCTCTCCATCATCTCAACCAGGGTATGCTCGCCCTCACCCGTCACCACTGCATCGAGCCACTCGCAATCCTCAAGGCATTTTTCCTGCATCGCAATCGGATAAGGACCACCAACACAGACAAATATATTTTTATCTATCTCCTTTATGGCCCTGGCTGCCTCCTTTGCCTTCTTCCATCCGAACGTGGTTGAATAAAGTCCTACAATATCCGGTCTCTCTTTTTCGATCTCCTTCATTATCTCTGCATTGCGCATAAAGGCGCCGTTGAGGAATCTCACCTCATACCCTGCCTGCTTCACAGATGCAGCAATATAGAGCAGGCCCAGGGGCTGCCAGTAGTTTATCTGGGATCCTGCCGTCTTTGCTGAAAATATGTCCTCCGGCAACCATGCCGGGACTACAAGAAAACACTTCATATCCATTCACCATTATTACACATCTTTTTTTTCACTCTAACACCTTCTTACCTAATATTTCTTCAGCCACCTCAATCCCCGACTCCATGGC
>BTTF01000131.1:0-4891 GCA_036244995.1 bacterium
GTGTTAATACAGAGTTCATCAATATTCATTCTTTCCTCCAGAGGGGTGTTTTTTTCTTGTATTATTCTGAATAATTACTTTCCGGAAAAGTCAAAGCCTTACAACCACGCCCTTTGACTTCAGGTATTCCTTTGCTTCCCTGATCGTGTATTCCCTGTAATGGAATATGGATGCAGCAAGTACAGCGTCTGCCTTGCCGTCGGTCAGGGCCTCGTAGAGGTGTTCAAGGTTTCCTGCTCCTCCGGATGCAATAACCGGTATGCCCACGGCCTCAGCTACAGTACTTGTGAGTTCTATATCATAGCCGTCCTTTGTCCCGTCCCTGTCCATTGAAGTGAGCAAAATCTCACCGGCGCCAAGCTCTTCCATATATTGGGCCCATCTGACAGCATCAAGCCCTCTCGGTTTCCTGCCGCCGTGTGTATAAACCTCCCAGATCGGGGATTGACGATTCAGGATTGACGATTTAAGATTCAGGAATTCAAGAGATTCGTTCTGTAACAGCCAGTCCGGCGGTTCTCCTGATGCCCCGCTGCATCTCCTGGCATCTATTGCCACCACGATGCATTGACTGCCGAATTTTTCGGAAGCCTCCCTGATAAAGCCTGGATTTCTGATAGCAGTGGTATTTATTGATACCTTGTCACAACCTGCATTCAGCAGGTCGCGTATATCGTCGGAGTTTCTTATGCCACCGCCGACTGTGAGAGGCATGAAGACATCGTTAGCCGTCTTCTCAACCACGTGAAGGATGATATTGCGTTTTTCGTGCGAGGCCGTGATGTCGAGGAAGACAAGCTCGTCCGCTCCCTGTTCATCATAGTACAAGGCGTTTTCAACAGGGTCGCCGGCATCACGGATGTTTACAAAATTTACACCCTTTACCACGCGGCCGTCTCTTACGTCAAGGCATGGTATGATCCTTTTTGCAAGCATAGTTGAGTATTATAACAGTCTGGTTGAAAAAATGGACAGATTAGGGCTAAAATCCAGAACAAAGGCGTAATTTTATAATGGACAGAGGAGAGAGGATGAAGGAGATAAGGGTTGAGCTTGACGAGAGGAGCTACGGAATTTCCATAGGCAGCGGGACACTTGAGAGGATTGGTGAGAAGTTCAGAAAATATGAATTTTCTCCAAAGACAGCCCTTGTGAGTAATCCCACGGTATTTGGTCTCTATGGTGAGGCGGTGGTCAACTCACTGAGGAGTGAAGGATATGATGTCTCTACCATCCTGATCCCTGACGGTGAGGAGTACAAGGATTTTCTCTGGGCTTATCATATCCTGAGCGAACTGTTGAAGGTGGGGCTTGACAGGAAATCGGCAATCCTTGCCCTTGGAGGCGGGGTAATCGGTGATATAACCGGCTTTGCTGCATCAACCTACATGCGGGGTATTGCATATATGCAGCTCCCCACGACCCTCCTTGCGCAGGTGGACAGCTCTGTAGGCGGAAAGACCGGTGTGAATCACTACCTCGGCAAAAACATGATCGGGACTTTCTACCAGCCGCGGCTGGTATGGATTGATGTCGATACACTGAAGACCCTGCCCAGAAGGGAGTTCCTTGCCGGTATGGCCGAGGTGATAAAATACGGCGTTATATGGGATGGAGAGTTTTTTAATTATCTCGGGACAAACAGGGAGAGGATATTGACTCTTGACCCCGAATGCCTTGCCTACATAATCGGTTGTTCCTGTGAGATAAAGGCAGATGTGGTTTCAAGGGATGAGCGGGAGGAGGGGCTGAGGGCCATACTCAATTACGGCCATACCATCGGTCATGCCATTGAAACAGTGACCGGCTACAGGCGGTACCTGCATGGCGAGGCAGTTGCAATCGGCATGGTTTACGAGGCAGAGCTTTCCGAGGCCCTCGGGTTTCTGGAAAAGGGAAAAGCCGCGGAGATAAAGGCCCTGATAGATTCGTACGGGTTGCCCGTGTCTGCAGATACAACCCTTGATCCTGCCCCGATGCTTGCGGCAATGGCTATAGATAAAAAAACAGTTGCCGGACGGCTCAGGTTTGTACTGCCCGAGGATATCGGAAGGGTGAGGATAGAGACCGGGGTGGCAGAGGATGTCATTAAAGATGTTATCGGAAGAAAATTTTGAGCTTCACGATTACTTCACGATAGACCCAGGATAAAGAGTAATAGACGGGATTTACAAAAGCATCCTGATTATCCTGTCTAAAAGAAGATATTTTAGTTTTTATAAATCTTGAAGTAATCTCGAGGCTAAAGAAAAGATTCTGTAGCTTCACGATGCTTTCACGATGGCCACAAGATAAGAAACAGAGAGAAGTTTTTTGATTCTTTTAAATCTTTAGTAATCGTGAAGTAATCGTGAGGCTGAAGAAAAGGGTTTGCTGTTTTACAATGCTTTTTCGACAGGTTTAAGATTTGTAAAGAATTACAGACGGGGTTTTAAAACCATCCTGACTATCCTGTTAATCCTGTCTGAAAATAGCTGAAGTGTTCCGGATTTTCAATTTCGGATTTATAGGAGTAATAAAATATGACCAGGTCGTTGATGATACAGGGGACGGGCTCCGGAGTTGGAAAGAGTTTTGTTGTGGCAGGGCTTTGCCGTATATTCAGGGATATGGGTATAAAGGTGGCGCCATTCAAGTCGCAGAACATGGCCCTCAACTCCTTTGTTACAAAAGAGGGCGGTGAGATAGGCAGGGCCCAGGTACTTCAGGCAGAGGCCGCAGGTGTGGAGCCGTCTGTTTATATGAATCCCATCCTGCTTAAGGCCACGGGTGAGTCAGGTGCACAGGTGATCCTCCTCGGAAAGGTGCACTCCACCATGAAGGCAACGGACTATTACAAGTTCAGGGAAGTGGCATGGGAGGCAGTGAGGGATGCCTGGGAGAGGATGAGCAGGGAATATGATCTTATAGTGATTGAGGGTGCAGGAAGCCCTGCAGAGATTAATCTTGTAAAGGAAGAGATTGTAAACATGGCTGTGGCAAGGCATACCGGCTCTCCGGTAATACTTGTTGGTGACATTGACAGGGGAGGGGTTTTTGCCTCCCTTTACGGCACGGTTGCACTTCTTGACGGTGATGCAGACTATATCAGGGCCTTTATAATAAACAAGTTCAGGGGAGACATGGATATCCTCAGGCCCGGCAACAGGTTGATTGAAGAAAAGACCGGTGTGCCTGTGATAGGTGTGCTTCCCTACATTGGAGACCTCGGCCTTCACGAGGAAGACGGCCTTGCCATTGAGAGAATCAGGCCGTCTGTGGGGGTAAGGCCCATAAGGATAACTGTGCTGAGGTTGAAATACATATCAAACTTTACCGATTTTGACCCGTTTCTCTATGAGCCTGACGTGGAGCTGCAATACAGCCTGCGTGAGGAGGATGTCCTTAACTCTGACCTTATAATCATTCCGGGTTCAAAGAATACAGTCAGGGACCTGCTTTACCTGAGAGAATCAGGCATTGAAGAGCTCCTCAGAAATGCTGTATCAAAAGAGATCCCACTGATAGGTATCTGCGGCGGCTACCAGATGCTTGGCAGGATTATCAGAGACCCCTACGGGGTTGAGAGTTCCGAACCTGAGGTTAAAGGGCTCTGCTTCCTTGATACCGAGACAGTGCTTGATACGGAGAAGAGCACCTTTCAGGTGATGGCAGAGGGTGTTGACGTTCCCCTCATTGACCAGGGGCTCAAAGGACTTAGAGGGTATGAGATACATGTGGGCAGGACCCCTGTGACTTCCGGGCTCTTCAGGATAAGGCGGGGGGGTGAAAGCCGGGCCATTCCTGACGGGGCATCAAACGGTGATGTGTGGGGCACATACATCCACGGTATATTCGACAATGACTCCTTAAGGAGATCACTTATAAACGGCCTGAGAATCAGAAAGGGTTTTGAACCCCTTGAGACGGTTATTGACTATTCAGCCCTCCGCGATAAGGCCCTTGACCGCTGGGCCGATGTGCTCAGGGAGAATGTAGATATGGAGTTTATAAAGAGCCTTGTTTCCTGAAAGCCTCTTGTTTGACGCAAATCTTTTAGAAACACCTCGTTCCTGGGCATGTCTGATGCGTAAACGAAGAGTTAAAACAGCGGAGAAGAATTGGGACCTTCAAAATTTATCGGCAGCCTGATCGGTTCAGCCATCGGAGACTCACTCGGTGCACAGAGGGAAGGGACCTATGGTTTCAGGGAAGTAACAGAACCCGGCCCCGCATATACCGACGATACCGCAATGATGATTGCAGTGGCTGAATCGCTGATTGAGTATAACGGTTTTGACGGAGCGCACATGGCAGGGCTCTTTGTGAAATATTTCGGACAGGAGCCGTGGCGCGGATACGGGGCCGGCCCCCCGAGGATATTTAAGATGATAAAATCAGGCCGCAGATGGGATGAGAATCCGGACCGGGAATTATATGACGGCGGGTCCTTTGGAAACGGAGCAGCCATGAGGGTGGCGCCTGTAGGTCTCTTTTATTATAACGACCCTGAAAAACTGAGGGAGATATCCTGTCAATCAAGCCGGATCACACACAGCCATCCCCTTGGCATGGAGGGGGCGGCACTTCAGGCCTATGCCGTGAGTCTGGCCATAAGGGAGGAGAAGAATTTCCCGGGCAGATTAAAGGAATTTACAGGGGTTGATATTTACAGAAAGAAGATAGACGTTTTGGAAGAATTACTGGATAAAAAGGAGGACAGGGAACTGGTGGTGAGGGAACTGGGAAATGGCATTGAGGCCTTCAATTCAGTGCCCACGGCCATCTTTTCCTTTTTGGCCGGTTCCAGCTTTAAAGAAACCCTGATTTATGCAGTGAGCCTTGGTGGAGATACGGATACCATCGGAGCCATGACCGGGGCAATTGCCGGGGCCTGGTGGGGAGTTGACGG
>BTTF01000132.1:0-4678 GCA_036244995.1 bacterium
CCTCTTTTTATTGTATCAATCTGTTTTTCAGGTGGAATCATGGTCGTTTATTATACTCCAAACAACGCATTTTTCAGAAGGGCTGCCTGTTAATCAGTCGGATAGGTCGGATAAGTCTGATAGCCTGCCGGTGTAAAATCAGACCCAGAAGTGAGGATATCTGCGGTTTTTGTGTATATTGTTAACCAGGAGCGCAACTATCAACATGATAAACGCTCCAAGTCCGACGGGTATAATCGCATATAAATAACCTAAGCTGTGAATCTTGTTACTGCCTATTACTGCAATTAGAGCGGTCGCACCACCTGGCGGATGTAATGTTTTTGTGGCATGCATAAGAGCTATGGACGTGGCAACGGCCAGAGAGGATGCCAGCCACATTTGAGAAGGAAAAAGCTTATAACAGGTAACCCCTATAATTGCCGAGATTATATGTCCGCCTATGAGGTTTCTTGGTTGAGCCAGCGGGCTTTTAATGGCGCCGTACAGCAGAACCGCAGATGCTCCGAAAGAGCCGATTACCATTACAAGGTCTGTTTCTTCAAGAATGTTGTAATTAGAATAAGAGACAGCAGCAATACCGAGAAATGCACCTATCCATGACCACGCAATTTCAGAAAGACTTACCACTGGAGGACTCTTGGTTGTTCCTCTCATTTTGGATAAGTAGCCATATTTAAGCTGTCTGTCGTTCATTGTTGAATTCCTTTAAAAAGTATCTCCTTTTGGGTGTATATACATAATAGAATTATTCCCGGCAGGAAATGTATGATCTGAATCATATTCCGGTATATATTTCCTTTTTCATAAAGGGATGATTTATCTCATGGACTCTCCGTATGTTATGGTGTAAGATAGTAATCAGGAAAGCATTATTGCCGCTATGCGTATTAACTAATAACTCAAAAAAAAAGGAGGAAGCAATGGCCGAGGTATTGAATTTAAAGGAGCTTATCAAGTTCTATCCCGACAAGATTTCAAGAGAGATGCTTGCTGACACCCCGGAGATGAGGGTGGCCCTTATGTGTCTGGAACCGGGGCAGGAATTAAAGCCGCACAAGGCTCCACTGAGGCTCATGATGTACTGTGTTGAGGGCAGGGGGGTTTTCACAGTTGGTGACGAGGAGATTGAGGCTGATGAAAAAACGGCTATTCTCTGCGACCCGATGGTGTCGCACGGCTTTAAGGCATCAAAAGGAGAGAGGCTTGTTGTCATGGCTGTGGTTACGCCTGTAGAGTAAGCCCCTCGTTAGTGTTGTTTCAGGAGTACACGCGGCAATAAAGATGGGAAAGGGACCCTTGTCCCTTTCCCGGAGTTGACGGTTTTTTCTTCCGGCAGATTTGGGGTGCAAATTTTTATTGCCCAAAAGAACAAGAGGTGATATACTATCAAATAGTTGTTCCCATCGTGGAGGGAAGCCTGAAAACCTGGGTATAAGCGGGGGCAGTCTTTATGGATTACACGATCAGGATAGGGGGAGAGGCAGGTCAGGGGCTTCAGACAATAGGCGGAGTGCTTGCCAAGGTCTTCTCACGCTCAGGATTCCATGTCTTTACTCATCAGGACTATATGTCCCGCATACGGGGTGGGCATAATTTTTACCAGATACGCTTCTCGGACAAAGAGATAATGTCATCCAGAGAAAAGGTTGATATCCTTATTGCCCTTGACCTCAACACTATTTCGACCCACAAGGGAGCCCTCAGTGAAGAGGGGATAATTATTTATGATGCCGCCTTTATAAAAAAGAGCTTTGATTCCCCGGAGTTTTTAAACATACCCTTTGAGACGATTGCTGTTAAGGCAGGGGGCAACAGGATCATGGCAAATACAGTGGCAACCGGTGCAGTGCTGGGAATGCTCGGCTTGGATCTGACTATTTTTGAAAATATTATCCGGGAAAGGTTCAGGAAAAAGGGAGAAGAGATAACCGGGGGAAACATCGCCTCGGCAAGGGCGGGATTCGACCATGCTGTAAAAACTTGCACCAGGTGCAACTTCGCGGTCCCTGAACCAAAGGAAATATCCCTCATGCTCATTAACGGCAACGAGGCAACAGGCCTTGGTGCACTTATGAGTGGATGCAGGTTTTATGCGGCATATCCCATGACCCCGTCAACGGGCATTATGGTCTTCCTTGCCTCAAAGGCCAAACAATATGGAATAGTCATAGAGCAGGCAGAGGATGAGATATCTGCAATAAATATGGCATTGGGCGCTTCTTTTGCAGGCACAAGGGCAATGACCGGTAGTTCAGGCGGTGGATTCGCCTTGATGGTTGAAGGGCTCTCCCTTGCTGCAATGACAGAGACTCCGATTGTAATCGCAGAGGTACAGAGGCCGGGACCGGCAACAGGCCTGCCCACAAGGACCGAGCAGGGCGACCTCCTGTTTGTCCTCCATGCAGGGCATGGCGAGTTTGCAAGGGTTGTTCTTGCCCCGGGCACCCCGGAGCAGGCCTTTTATCTCACAAACAAGGCCTTTGACCTGGCTGAAAAGTACCAGATCCCCGTATTTATCCTCTCAGACCAGTATCTTGCCGACACCGAATGGACTTTCAGTGGGTTTGAGCCTGCCGGATTAAGACTTAATGACTACAGGTTGAGGAGTGAAGCGCTTGAAGGCATCTCTGCTTATAAACGCCATGGACTGACGGAAACCGGGATATCCCCGATGGCTGTCCCTGGAGGGTCAAGGCACCTGATAGTAACGGACAGTGATGAGCATGATGAAGAGGGGCATATGATAGAAGATGCTGAAACAAGGATAAAGATGACCCAAAAGAGGCTGTTGAAAAAGCTGCCCCTGATCAGGCAGGAGATGGAGCCACCGCTTTTGTACGGCAGCGACCGTCCGGATATAGTGATTGTTGGTTGGGGCTCAACCTATGGGGTGATGAAAGAGGCAGTTGACGTGTTTTCAAGGGATTATGCAATTGCAATGCTTCATTTCAGCGAACTCCACCCGTTCCCGTCAACTGAAAAATTCGATTACCTGAGCATCCTGGGCAATGCAAAACTCTCCCTCTGTATAGAGAACAATGCCACCGGGCAGTTTTCACGCCTCATGAGGGCGGAGACAGGATACAAATTCGATGCAGGGATTAACAAATACGACGGCAGGCCTTTTACACTGGAGGGCCTTTCAGGAGAACTATATGCCCACATTGGAAAGTTATGAGGGACAGACACCTGCGTGGTGTCCTGGATGCGGGAATTTCCCCATCTTAAATACCCTCAAACAAGCCCTTGTAGAACTTGACATTGAGCCGCACCAGCTTACTGTCGTATCGGGGATTGGACAGGCTGCCAAGCTGCCCCACTACATGAAGTGCAATACCTTCAATGGGCTTCACGGAAGGACTCTGCCTGTTGCAACAGGAATAAGGCTTGCAAACCATGAGATGCCTGTTATTGCCGTTGCCGGAGACGGGGACTGCTATGGAGAAGGGGGCAACCACCTGCTGCACGCAGTCAGAAGAAACATAAATGTAAAACTCTTTGTTCATGACAATCAGGTCTATGGCCTTACAAAAGGGCAGGCATCACCAACAACCATGGAAGGGGTGGTCACAAAGACCCAGCCCTTTGGCAGCCTTTCAGAGGCATTGAATCCCCTGGCAATGGCTGTTGCCCTTGATTGCAGCTTTGTGGCAAGGGGATTTGCAGGTGATGCAGAATTTCTCAAGGGGCTTATGAAAGAGGCCCTTAATCATAAAGGGTTTGCCCTGCTTGACATACTTCAACCATGTGTTACATTCAATAAGGTCAATACATACCAGTGGTATAGCGAGAGGGTATATCGTATTGGTGATGATTATGACCCCTTTGACAGGATAGAGGCATTTAAAAAGGCACTTGAATGGGGAGAAAAAATTCCCACCGGGATTATTTACAGAAACAGCAGGCCAACCCTTGAAGAGAGAATTCCCGTGATTAAGGACACCCCCCTCATTAAACAGCTCTTCTATTTCAAAGAGGCTGAAAAAGAGATTCAGGGCTTTTATTAAGTTCAGATAAACCCTATTTTTCTTGATGTTTCCTTTTTCATCAGGTCTGTTACAAGCACTGATGCTGCTGCAAGTATGCCCGCGGTGACCACCTCAAGAATTTTTGTGAATGTTCCCGGTGTATTGGTTGAGCTGAGGATTCCCTCTGTGATTGCATATGCAAGAAGGCCGCCTCCCAGCAACAGGAGCCCATACAGGACCTTGCGCCTGCCTCCCCTTTTCTTTTTGTTGAGATACAGGTTGATACATCCAACAAATCCGAGAATTGCACCGTTATAACCAAAGCTGAACCGGCTTGTTTTCTCGAGTTCGGAGGACTCGATCGAACCCGAAACATAAAGTAGCATATAGCCGATAAAGAGGAGGACAGGGAATATTTTATAATCTATTCTGGTCTCAATTTTATAGGTAAGAATGCTGATGCCGAAATGAAACAGGAATATGTTGGCAATAACGGCAAACATAATCCTGGAGTTAGCGGCAATGGTTGAGATATATAATGGAGTGTCGGCAAAGAACCATTCGTATGAAGCTATGGAGGCCCCGGCCTTCATAATAGCAAAAACTGTAAGCGCCCAGAATATGTTTTTGAGGTGTGCATCAGCTGCCCGGCGGCTCTTTTTTATAAGCACAAAGGACATAAACAAAAACAGGGCGATATATATGCC
>BTTF01000133.1:0-4663 GCA_036244995.1 bacterium
CAGTAAGCCTGTCGCCGGTAAACCTGTGAAGAGTTTGGAAGTTGCAGGGATCAAGAAACAGTATCTCAAAAGTCGTGCTGCCTGCAAGGTCACCTTCAAGCTGCCGAAAGAGGCGGCTCCCCATGCACAGAAGGTCAGCATAGTGGGCGATTTCAACAACTGGGACGGAGGGGCCGCTGTGATGAAGAGACTCAAAAGCGGTGACTTCACTATTACCCTGGAACTTGAGACAGGCAGGGAGTACTGTTACCGTTACCTTATAGATGCTACAAAGTGGGAGAACGACTGGTGTGCCGACAGATACAGGCCAAATCCCTTTGGCTGTGATGATTCCGTGATAATTCTTTAAAAATGCTTTCAGGGGTTGTGAAAAGGAGATTGGCTGAAGCAGAAGGCTTCCTTGAGGAGGCAGAATACCTCAGTAGTGAGAAGATCAGCAATCTCCATACGCTTACAAAACTATATCATGCAATGATATACAGCCTGTTTGCGCTCTTTGGCCTCAGGGATATCGAAGGGCTGACGCATGCAGATCTGATTGAGAGATTCGAGAGGGATTACGTGCAAAAAGGAGTTTTTGATTCAACTGTCCTTGAAGCAATGCGCATTGCTTATGATATAACACATGAGTGTGATTGTGCTCATATGAAACAGCCTGAGGGTAGGGATATAGAGAGGTTAGAGCCTGTTGTGAGAGGTTTTGTCCATGAGGTCAGGGCACTCTTGAGTGGACAATAATTTAGCATACCGCACAGTCCTGACTTCATTTTTACAAAGCCCGGAACTTTATCCCATGTATCCAGGCCCTGCAAGCCTTCCGTGCTTCTTTCCACTTTTTTATATATAGGAATCCGGATGTAATAAATTTTTGCTTGACTTTAATCCGGGATATTCTTTACAATGAGATTGAGAATAAATCTCAATAGGAAGATTTTTTCGGAAATTCCCAGAATGCAGGTTGCCGGGTTTTTGAGAATAAAGGTCATGATAAAAATCTGTTCGTGGTTGTTTACTCATAATAAAGTGATTATTCATAATTGATGAACTCGTAAAAAGTCCATGACTGTCATTGCGAGGAGCAAAGCGACGAAGCAATCTGTTTTAAAATCAGACGGATAGAGATTGCTTCGCTCCGCTCGCAATGACAGAAAAAGGTGCTTGCAATGACAAGAAACGCTGCTTTCTGACTTTTTACGAGAATATCATAATTAAAGATATATGGAATGTCATAAAACAGAAAAGATAATTTCAGGTATTCAGAGAATAGTCCTTGTAGGCAACCCGAATGTGGGCAAGAGCGTTATCTTTGGTTTCCTTACAGGTAAGTACGTTACGGTTTCGAATTATCCTGGAACTACAGTCGAGATATCCCAGGGCAATATCAACCTTGAAGGTAACAAGTTCCTTGTAATTGACACGCCGGGTGTGAATAACCTGATACCCATGAGTGAGGACGAGAAGGTTACAAGGGATATCCTGCTTTCAGAAAGACCCTTCGCAGTAATTCAGGTTGCTGATTCAAAAAACCTCAAACGGACCCTGATGATAACCCTCCAATTATCAGAGATGGGCCTGCCCCTTATCCTGGACCTTAATATGGAAGATGAAGCCATGGACAGAGGGGTGCAGATTGACAAGGAGAGGCTCAGGGAATTGCTCGGTATTGACGTAGTCGGTACGGTTGCCCCAAGGAGAAAAGGGGTTAAAGAGCTAAAGGAGTGCATTCTCAGGGCAGCCATACCAAAGATAAAAGTTGTCTATGATGCTCTGATTGAGGAGTATATAGAGAAAATAACCTCGCTGCTTCCAGAGTCAGGGGTTTCTGAAAGGGCGATAGCCTTGATGATCCTTGCAGGAGATGAGAGTCTGAGGAATTGGCTGAAACTCAAGCTTTCCGATGAAGTGATCGAGGAGATAGAAAGTCTGAGGGATGAGTGTCAGGCGCATTATCCAAAACCCCTGGGTTTGATTATTCATGAGACAAGATATCGTTATGTCAAAGACATAACTGATGAGGTCTTAACAAAGGTGCAGGCAAGCAGGGGAAGGCTTGGTCTCTTTCTGGAGAGGGTAAGCATGGACCCACTCTGGGGCCTTCCGGTCTTCTTGATCATATTATATCTGCTGTACCAGTTTGTCGGTGTTTTTGGAGCAGGCACCCTGGTGGATTTCTTTGAGAAAGTCATCTTCGGCCGGTATCTGAACCCAATGGTGATAAAACTCGTGGATGTGCTGTTGCCGGTACCTTTTCTTCGGGACATGCTCGTGGGGGAATATGGTGTTGTTACAGTGGCGTTAACATATTCCATTGCCATTGTCCTTCCAATTACAGCGACATTTTTCATTGCTTTTTCAATCCTTGAGGACAGTGGATATCTGCCGCGACTTGCCATTATGAGCAACAGGATATTTAATCTTATCGGTCTTAACGGTAAGGCCATTCTGCCCATGATCCTCGGTCTTGGATGCGGGACCATGGCGGTTATGACCACGAGAATACTGGAAACAAAGCGGGACAGGTTAATTGCCACATTTCTCCTCGCCCTGGCCGTTCCCTGTTCAGCTCAACTTGGCGTGATTCTTGGAATGTTAGGTGCCCTTTCACTCAAAGCTACCATAATTTGGGTAGGCGTGGTTTTGGGTGTCTTGTTTGTCTCAGGGTTTCTTGCATCAAAGGTTGTGCCGGGAGAGAAAACAGAATTCTTTCTTGAAATACCGCCTATAAGGATGCCGGGGTTGTCAAATGTATTATTAAAAACCGTTGGAAGGATAGAATGGTATCTGAAGGAGGCGGTTCCACTCTTTATTCTTGGCACCCTCGTGTTGTTCTTTCTTGATAAATTTACTCTCCTTGGCATTATAGAGAGGGGGGCCTCTCCTGTGGTTCAGGGTTTTTTAGGTCTTCCGGGAAAAACAACAGGATTCTTCCTTCTTGGGTTCCTGAGAAGAGACTATGGTGCTGCAGGGCTTTTCAGTATGGCAACAGCAGGAGAACTAACCCCGATACAATCTCTTGTAAGCCTTGTAACCATTACCCTGTTTGTGCCCTGTCTTGCAAACTTTTTTATGATAATCAAGGAGAGAGGGATGAAGGTTGCAGTTGCTGTAACCGCTATAGTCTTTGTCCTTGCCTTTTTGGTCGGCGGTATGCTGAATTTTGCACTCAGGGGGCTGAATGTATCTGTATGAAAATATATGAACCCTGTTCAGAACCTAAGAGGGGAGGGGACCCGTTATGAAAAAGAAGCGGGCGATAAAGAAGACAGGCAGGCCGGGGAGTTCAAAAGCTTCAGGCCGCATACATGCCCAAAAGACTGATTACGAGGAGATTTTCAGGGATTTCCTACAGAACAGGGGTCTGAAACTGACCAGGGAAAGAAAGGTCATCCTCGAAGAAGTATTCAGGTATCACGACCATTTCGATATTGATGAATTCTATTTGAAACTCAGACAAAATGGTTTAAAGGTCTCGAGGGCGTCAATATACAGGACCTTGCCGCTGCTTTTGGAGTGTGGACTTGTGGATGAGGTTAAAACTACAGAGAGGCAGGCATTTTATGAACATATCCATGGTCATAAACATCATGATCACCTCATCTGTCTCTCCTGCGGAAAAGTGATAGAGTTTTATTCTCCCGACATAGAGAGGCTTCAGAAAGAGATATGTAGAAAAAGCCGATTTAAGAGTTTGAGACACATACTGGAGATTCAGGGGCATTGTAAGGACTGTGCCGATAGTTAAGTTGTTGTGTTATTATAATAATCCTGAAATCCTTTAAACCACAATAGATGAAAGAAATGAAGACCTATCTCGACTGTTTTCCCTGTTTTTTAAGGCAGGTAGTTATAGCCCTGTCCCAGGTATCAGTGGATGAAGCTTTAAAGGTGGAGATACTGAAGAAGACTCTTGAGGACATCCGGGGGACTGATACTTCAAAGACACCCGCACATGCCACTACGTTTATTCACAGGAATATCCGGGGGCTTCTTGGATGTGATCCTTTTAAGGAGATAAAGCAGAGGTATAACCGGATAGCTCTCGGACTTTATCCCCGTCTCAAGTCTCTCGTCAATGATTCCCCTGATCCGCTCTGGACGGCTTCCCGGCTGGCAATAGCGGGCAATGTGATAGACTTTGGTATTTATAAAGAGGTAGACATAGAGGCAGAGATCAGCCGTTCCCTTAAGGGTGAGATTGTGTGGGATGACTATGCAGATTTCAGGAAAGTCCTGGACAGCACCGAAGAGGTGCTTTATCTTGTTGACAATGCCGGAGAGATAGTTTTTGACAGAATACTGATTGAGACTATCCGGGCCAAGGGTAAACGGGTTACTGCGGTAGTAAAAGGTGGTCCTGTTATAAATGATTCAACGGCAGAGGATGCTTTTGAGGTGGGGCTTCAGGAGATATGTGAGATAAAGGACAATGGTTCAGATGCCATAGGTACCATTCTCGAGTGGTGTTCTGAAGAGTTTCGGGGGTTTTTTTACAGGGCACCCCTTATAATCAGCAAAGGGCAGGGTAACTTTGAGACCCTGATGAATGTGGATAAAGAGGTCTTTTTTCTGTTTCAGGCAAAGTGCGATGTGGTCTCCGGTTTTCTTGGTGTTGCTAATGGTTCGATGTTGCTTGTTGAAAACAGGAAACTCTTTAGCCACGAAT
>BTTF01000134.1:0-4646 GCA_036244995.1 bacterium
CTCCCTTACCTTCGAACGCATGGAGAGTAATTCGTTACGAATTGTCTCCAGTTTGCTCTCCAGTGTATAGGATTGCTTGCGTGCACTTGCGGGATTGTACGTCACAACAACTGCTCGTTCCTTGCCCCGGTATGTACCCTTGGTGCGGTATGCAAGAAGACGCTCTTCAGCCAGGCCCTCCTCAGATAACTCTTTGTTCTTTAACGTATCCACCGGCTCAAAATGCTCAAGACCCGTTGCGGCAAGGGACCTGCCCAGGGCGGAGCGGGCCGCGGAGATACTTTACAGGGCTGCCGAAGATTCCGACATTGACCCTCATAAGCTTGATGATGAGGAGTATATGGAGTTTGACCACTATCCCATTTCAAGGATAGAGCCCGGAAAACTCTGGATTGCGATATACGAAAAAGGTAAGAGAGGTACACTGGGGCCTATACCCGTGCCCAAAAGTGCAACCTCTCTGCTCGGAGAGAGCTGGGATATCAGTTGCGCCCTTGGCAAGGTAAATGGAAAGTGGCGGATAATTGAGATGGGCAACGTTTATCCTCTGTAGACCTCGTTCAGTGTTTGACTGGAAAGGGGATTAACGATAAGGATAAGGTCTCAACATTCAACATAACTATCTGCTTTCACACTTTTCTTTATACCTTTTACATGCCTGAGAACAGCAACATAGTCCATCTGGAACAACCCTCCCCTCTCTCTTTGAGGCTTGGAGTTGAATATCTTTTCAGTGGAAGAAAGACATAGGGGATTATATTGTTGCGTTATGTTTAAAACGCTCTAATTTGATAAAATGTGATTTGAATCACTATCCTTCCAGTGATCTGTGTTATAGAATATCCTTAAAAGAAGGCCCCCTAATTTAGTAGAGGAATCTCTTTTTTGTTTTTTCGAGCAGGATAAATAATATTGTAGGGTTTTCTGTGGGTTCAGGTTGCAACCTGAGCTAACGAAAGAAGAAAAAAATCCTGTAGAGCCTGTTATTCTGTATAAAATGCCAGATAGAAGGTGGTAAGCAATGATTGAAGTTATTAAATGCTTCTTGATTGTAGTCTTGTTTAGTATTGCCGTCATTGTGGAAGCACATGCTGCCACTATTGATGCCAAAACCTGCTCCCGCGAGGATGTCCAGGCAGCAATAGATGCTGCAAATGACGGGGATACCGTAAAGGTTCCTGCCGGTGAATGTACTTGGACAGCTCAGGTAAAGATTGGAGAAATCATCTGGACAACACCGGCAACTTATAAAGGCAAGCGGATTACACTGCAGGGCGCGGGAACAGGTAAGACCATCATAACAGATGAGATACCCAAGAACGGCAGAGAATCTGAGATCCTGTTACGAGCGTTTGGTGTAGAAGGGAAATCATTTCGCATAACAGGGTTTACTATTCGGGGCGGAGCGACAGACATTGGCTGGAATGGCGCCATCGCCATAGGCGGAACTTCTAAAAGCTGGCGCATTGACCATATTAAATTTGAGAATCTTAAAACCAGGGCCATTAGAATAGGCGGCAATACCTATGGTGTTATAGACCACAATATTTTTAATCTGAGCACATCGGCTATATATGTTGCATATTCTGGCGACAGCTCCTGGAACAGTCCCCTATCTCTCGGTACCGAGGAGGCGGTATACATGGAGGATAATGTCTTTGACTTTGCCAGCGCTGCCAGCAGTGCATCCATTGATGCCGGTGGCGGAGCACGCTATGTGTTCCGTTATAATACGACCAATTCAACCGCCATAAATCACGGTACGGAAACAACCGGCAGGTCCAGGTCGGCTTTTAGCTATGAGGTCTACAACAACACATTTGCAAATACACAGGAGTGGTGGAGCGCAATGCACTTCAGAGGAGGGACGGGAGTGCTTTTCAATAATACCGTAACAGGTTACGGAGCGTTAGCACATGTAGCTAATTATAGGGATTCTACCGTGTTTAGATTCTGGGGTGCCTGCGATGGAACGAGTCCATATGACAAGAACGACGGAATTACATACGATTCAGGAACGCACTCAGGAACTGATGCCTCAAGGAATCTGGTTGATGATAGCAGGGAGTGGAATCCTGACCAGTGGAGGGGATATTCCTTGCATAATACAGTTACGGGCAATAGCGGCATAATTCTGTCAAATACACAGAATACAATTACCACAGCTTCTAATCAATACGCTACTTCCCTGACTTTCAATAATGGAGACGGGTATAAGATTTTGCGGGCTTCGGTTTGCTTGGACCAGGCAGGAAGGTCCACCGGCAATCTGCTTTCAAATTATGATCCTCCGCTTCCGCAGGAGTGGCCCCGGCAGATTCTTGCCCCGCTATACGAGTGGAGCAATACATTGAATGGAGTAAATGCGGATATTAAATCCGATTCTCCGCATATCCGGGAAAACAGAGATTTTTATAATATCCCTGACTTCGGTGTGGGACTCCTTTCGGCCCTGCCTTCAACCTGTATCCCTTACGAGGGATATTTCGCAACCGATGAAAACACGCTCTATAAATGCACTGCCCCTGATACCTGGACGGCATACTACACCCCATACAAATATCCACATCCACTTACTGTCAATAATCCCCCAAGGCGTCTTCGGTTTGAGTAAAAGGGGAGTAATTGCCTGCGCAGGCTCCTGGTTCCTTTAATATCAAATACCAACTGAACTTGAGAAATCCATGCTGAAACATTGTAGCAGATTTGTCTCGGGAGGCAGAGATTGCCTGCAACTACATCAGGAATCCCTGAAGAAAGGAGGGATATTCTCAATATTGTTGCCAGTGTTGAAAAAAGAGATATTAAGGATATGCTCATGGAGATCATGACTTTTTTGTTTTGGGTTTTTTTATGAGGTAATTCGCTGGAGGGGAAAGGATGGAGAATTTGCTATACTAAATAAAAGAGACAGGGGGAGGTGATTAAAATGAAACTTGCTGATTTGCTTCCGGAAAAAGAAATAAAAGAGGCTGTCCTGGCTGAGTATGAAAAACGGCTTGCTTTATTCAAGCTTACCGATGAAAAATTCAAGAAAAAATATGGTATGGGCTTCAAAGAATTTGAAGAAAAAAACCTTGTAGCAGAGAAAGGGTTTTCCTGGGATGTGGAACAGGATTCCATGAACTGGGAACACGCTGTGGAAGGTATAAGGTATCTTGAAGAAAAAATAAAAAAAATTAAAGAAATCAGTGAATGATAAAAGTTGAAGAGGTAGCTCGGGCCGCAAAAGATATTACTGACAGATATGGCTTAAAACTATTGGAGTTAGACTATCTGGGTAGCACCTTGATTGCACGGATTGGTTTTTCCCGTGATGTTTTTGTGCAGATTTACGCCAATGAGACAAAAGAAAAGCTGAACATGGCTCTTGTGGTTGCTGGTGAAAGAGTGTACGGAATAGATAAAGAAGGCGGCTTTTATCATAAACATCCATTTGAAAATCCTTTACTCCATGTTGAAGCAAAACCTGTTGAGATAGAAGACTTTGTTGTTGAAAGTTTGGAAGTTCTTAGAAAACTTAATCTGTTTTAAAAAGTCCGATAAGGAAATGTGCCGGAAGTCTGACATCTGTTTTAAAGCATTGAAGGCAGAGGCCGCTCATGGAGACAGGAGGGTTCGATGACTTTTTCAGAGACGATTTCGTTGAGTACAGCAGGGTTTACCGATATAGTTGATATTAGCGATAAGGTCATTGCTGTCCTGGGACGTTCAGAGATAGAAAACGGGCTTGTAACGGTCTTTTGTCCCGGCGCTACAGGGGCTGTTACAACTATAGAATATGAGGCCGGTGTGCTCAAGGACCTGCGGGATGCCATAGAGAGGATTGTTCCATCCGGTTTAACCTACGAGCATGACAGACGCTGGGGTGACGGCAACGGCTTCTCCCATGTCAGGGCTGCACTTATGAAACCCTCTCTCACCATTCCCCTCATCAGGGGGAGCCTTACCTTGGGAACTTGGCAGCAGATAGTCTTTATTGATTTTGATAACAGGGCAAGGCAGAGGGATATAATTGTGCAGGTTACAGGTGAATAGTTATGCCGGGTCCAGTGGTAAGCAGGATTTTGTGCAACAGATTCTATAGTGATATAATATATAATATAGTCAGTCTGACATCGGTATTTGGAAAGGTTCCGTAAGAAAGAGACGATTGCGGAGGCGTTGTGATAATATTTTGTGGGAGGTGAGTTAAATGTTGGTTAAAATAGACACATATTTTGATGGTGAATACTGGTGTGCAAGAGGTCTTAGCGAAGATATATTTACGCAGGGTGAGACTTACGATGAATTATTAAGGAACATAAGAGAGGCTGTAAGCCTGCATTTTGAAGATGTAATAAGCAAAGGCAATACATTGGAAATACTCGTAATGTCTGAGATGGAGGTCAGCGGTGCCGCCTAACGTAAGCTGCCGCAGGTCAGTGGAAAGGATTTGGTAAAGTTTCTTAAGAGCTTGGAATACCAGGTTATCAGACAAAGAGGGAGTCACATACAGATGAGGAAGATTGCTGCTACAGGAAATCATAGTATAACTGTTCCAAATCATAAAATAATTGCAAAAGGGACATTGAATGATATTCTCACAAAAGTAGGTTTGTGGAATCACTTGTCAAAAGACGAATTGATAGAAATGTTGAAAAAAA
>BTTF01000135.1:0-4639 GCA_036244995.1 bacterium
GCAAGCTTAGCAACATTCAACAGATGCTCATCCAGGAGCTGCCACTCTGAAACCGGTCGGCCTTCAACACTATGCGCATAAAACATTATTATAAAATCTCCCCTGTCCCCTTTGCCAAAGAGGGGTTTATTGTCAGCCCGTTGCTACTTCCCCTTTAACCTTTTCTTTTTCTCCTGAGTTGTCAGGAAATTCTCATCTGATACAACCCGTTTGCCGGTCTTTTTTTCGAGGTCTTTCCGGGCCTTACCTGCAACATCTCCACCCTTACGGGCTGACTTTTTGTTCTCACTAAATCCTTTTGCATCATCAGCCTGCGTTATCTCGGTAGTTGCGGCTTCTCCAAGCATTGAGAATATTAGTTCAAGATCAGTCATATGGTCACGGAGGTTCTGGCGTTTCAACCCTTTTAAATTCTTATGCTGGCCAGGTGTTACACCAAATGCGGCCTTCGCAATCTCCGCAGTAAGTATCTCATACTCCTTTTTTTCCTTTACATCCCGCTTCTTCCATTCATCCGTGAGTTCTTCACGAATGGCAATGCCGCGCATACGCTTTTCAATCCAGTCATCGGAATAGCCCTTTGCCTTGTAAAGCGCACGTGTCCTTTTTGTGCCAAGTTCAGGGTCTTCTATCTCCTGCACCCGCTCATATCCCACCTTCGCCAGCCAACGTTTGAATGGCTCGGCTTTGGGGGATGGGATAGACTGGATAATTCGGAACATAGTCTCTGTATTCGCACAGTCGGTTGCTCTCAGTTTCCTATCAGGCGCAGTCAACTTCAACCCGTGACAAAATGTCACGACTTCACTCCCTTCTGCTTTAAGCCGTTGTTTAAGTTTCCTCCAGTATGAGCCTGCATCGACGCTTCCAGTGAGCACCTCAATTACATCGATAATCGAAAACCACCATTCGTTTTTGTGAATTGTTCTTCTGATCTTTTTGCCCTTGAATACCGCAAGTTGAGTGTCTGTCATTTGCCTTCCTTTCAACTATTCTACTTCAAACCAAGTTTTCGCCTTTCCCCAGATCATGCCACAATCCCGCCAGATAAGCCCTTTCGCCTGAGCCGAATTCTTCTGCAAATTGTCTGGCAAGCTCAGCCGTCCCCTTCAGATGCTCATCAAGCGGCTGCCATTCGTCAGTCGGCCTGCCATCAACGCTGTGTGCGTAATATTTTTGTGTCATCACTGGAACTCACAGCGTTTGTGAATTAAAGGCAAGCAAGAGAGATAAAACAAAGCTTCAGAGGAGAAAAAATTCTTATGTAGGACGGGATATTTGAAACGGTCAGTGAAGATATTTGTGTCTATAAGTTTTTTACACATAATTTTTTGGTGAGTTGTTGCTCTCCACCCCTTAACCCCCGATCACTCTAAACTATTAACTCCTTCCATCATACCACACCCACTATGTCAACCAGTGTCGTAGTCAAAAAGCAGCTTATAAGTGCAGGAGTTGATAAAGATTCATATATTCCTCAATCTGCAATTTCCCACCCCTTCAGCTTTTGCACTTATAAATTCTGTTACGGTTCCTCTCTTTTAATTCCTTTAATTACATTAAAATCTTTATCATATGAATAAATTTCCGAAATACCATGATTTTTCATGAAAACAGTATTATAAGCGTCAATATAATCAATATTTTTTCTGCTGTAAAGGACGAGAGCATCCGCAATGATATCCTTGTCAGGGATAGCCAGGCTTTCGGTGCTGACTATAATCGAAACTTTTTCAATAACATCAGCCTTGGGAACCCTGTAATAAGATGAAAGGGTCCATACCAGTTCGGCAATTACCATCCCTGATGTTACAAGTTCTGCCTTGCCTTCAATCGCTTTCTTAAAGAGGCTTTTGCACTTATCATATTTTGAAGGGTCATCCCTGGTTAGATACCTGAGAAATATGTTTGTATCAATAAACTTTTTTCCCATAATCTACTTGCCTCCTGCTACCCTTTTAGCAACTCCCTTTTTCACCGATTCTCTCACTTTATGAAAATCTATGGGCTTCTCCTTGTCAGGTATCTTTATCGAACCACCGATATCAAGGATATTGCCCCGCAGGGGTTTAATAACAGCCTGATCGCCCTCGACAACAATGATGACCTTTTCAGACGGTTTCAGGTTTAAAGCTTTTCTCACTTCTTTTGGAATCGTCATCTGACCTTTTGATGTTAGTGTAGCAACTGGCATTTTGTCCTCCATTTTTATATCTTTCTTACATTTTATCATTTTTCTTACATATGTGCAAACTTATTCCAACTCTGCCTCTCTTTCCTCTGTCCTCCGCCCTCTGCCCTCTCAATAAAACCTCCCCATCATCTCAATCTCTTCTTTTATCTCCACAGCAAGTTTCTCCGGCGAGATAACCCTTACATTAACACCGTAGCTTAATATTTTTCTCTTTATCTCTCTGAAGTCAGCAACCGGGAACTTCATGATGAGGCTTCCATCTGTTTCAAAGGAGACCTTCTGTGAAGGGTGCCATATCTGTTCCTGCACCCAGACTGCAACTGAAGGCGAAAACATGAGGTGTACTTCTGTGGCCTCTCCACCCTGCATTATCCCGAAGTTTTCTCTTATATACTCCTTTATGTCTGGGAGGTTTTCAGGCAGGGTTATCTCTTCCAGGACAGGGGTTAAGTGTTTAATCCTTGATATCATAAAATCTCTGATCCCTCTTCTCTTTGTACAATAGGCGATTAAATGCCAGCTTCCCATATATTGCAGTAAATGGAGAGGCAGTATGGTTCTCAGGGTCTTTTCATCCTTGTGCGGCGAATAATAGGCGATTGCCAGCGGCTTTACTTTAAAGAGTGCATTGACTATCTCCTGAAAATATTCTTCATCAACCCTTGAATACTCAACATTTTTCACGGATATTTTTTCCGATATATCATCAAAACAGAGTTTTTCGTCTTTATAGTGCAAGTTAAGTATTCTCTTGAGGAGCTCGCAGAGCTTTTGCTTTATTTCAGTGTCGGGAACTGAGGAGGCAAGTCTGACTGCCAGGGCGAGGGCTACGATATTATCTTCTGTAACCCAAAGTGACGGGAGTTCATAGGAGCTGTCGCTATAAAAATATCCTCTCTTTCCGTGGTCATATTCAAGGGGAGCATTGAGTCTGTCACGCATGAACTCGATATCCCGTTGAGCTGTGCGGTTTGATATCTCGTACTCATCTGCAAGATTTCCGGCATTCGGATACCGGTTTGCCTTTACCCGGTCATGGAAATAGAGGAACCTCTCGTATTTGAGCCTGTCGCTCATTTATCCTCCACAGGGACAGAAAGCAAAGGTCAGGAGTCGGACAACTATATTACAGCTCATCACAAACACAAGTACTATGTCAACCAGTGTCGTAGTCGACATGATTTCAAGAGGTTAAGAGTGCAAGGGTTAAATAAAGACAGCTCTTGTTTACTCATTAATTTTTAACTCCCTCAATATCCCCTCAAAAGTATTCAAGAAGTTTTTTTCATCTGACGATGCGTCGAATTCCTTTAGCCAGTTTCTTATGTGCTGAAGGTTGATCTTCGGGTTTTTCAGGAGAATAGCCCTTACATCTTCTATGTCTCTTGCTCTCCCTGCAAAGATTTTGTGAATTATGACATCTTCGGGAGAGGCGAAACAGACATTCTGCCCCAGTATCGGTATCTTTCTTGCCCGCTTAATAGCCTCTGTTTCATATGGTGTAAAGGAGAAAATAAAATCAACCCTTATGCCGGTCTCCTCATCCAAGGCAGGCAACACCATGGTTTGTTGAACAAAGGATTCTACGTCCTCCGGAATGGGCTTGAGGGAAAGTTCCTGAACAACTTCAAGGAGTTCCTTAATGCGATCGGTATTCACACCGAGGGTAATATCAATATCTCTGGTAAGACGAGGCTCACCATAAAGCAATACTGCCTGCCCCCCGATAATCATGTAGGGGATGTTGTGCTTTTTCAGGCATGAGCCTAACCTGGAGAGGGTCTCTTCAAACATGAATTCAGCACCTTTGCAATCCGTATATCTACTTCTATGCCTTCCAATGGCTCTTTGGGAGGCAGCACCCCAAGCCTTACTCCTTCATTCCACATGGATGCAAAAAGCTTTGCAGTCTTTTCAAAAGAAAGATTCCCCTCACCTCTGATAAGGTTATCTTCTAATTTTTTGAGCACCTCAGGATTTTTTATCATCTTTTAACCTCACAATCTAAGGAGTTCATGGTTTATTATACTCGAATTGAGCGATTTTTACCCCTTACCTGCCCCCTCAATAAAATCCTCTCCGCTTCTCTTTGTAAAACAGGAGATTAAATGCCGGATTTCCATATATTGGAGTAATTAAAGACCCCTACGGATTTAACTTGATTACCTCTTCTCCTCACCCTGTCGGCAAAAGCCTGGTAAGGATCAGGGGCCTCCTTATCCACAGCAGGGACTACCGGGGAGCCTATGTGTATCTCGACATGTGCGGGCTTTGGGTACTTGCTGCCCCTTGGCATGGATTTGTAGGTTCCCTTGATATAGGCTGGGACAACAGGCACATTGAGTTCAACGGCGAGGATAGCCATGCCTTTTTTAAATTCCATGACTTCTCCGTTAAAGGTTCTTCCGCCTTCAGGGAATATACAGAGAGCCCTCTTCTGTTTCA
>BTTF01000136.1:0-4622 GCA_036244995.1 bacterium
AGGCAGACCTTATAGTATTTAACACGTGCAGCATAAGAGAGAAGGCTGAGCAGAAGTTTTACAGCATGCTCGGAAGAACAAAAACCATGAAGAGGGACAACCCGGGGTTAAAGGTGGCTGTGGCTGGTTGTATAGCACAGCAGCAGGGGGCGGGGGTTAGGAAGAGGGCCCCTTATGTGGATTACGTCATAGGTCCACAGAACATAGACAGGGTAGGGGATGCCCTTCTTGGCAGCAAGGGTATATTTACAGGGGACAATCCCGAACTTGCCCAAAAAGATCTCCCGGCTGAACGTGAAGGCTCTGTTAAGGCCTGGATAAATATAATGTACGGGTGCAATAATTTCTGCTCATACTGCGTTGTCCCCTATACACGCGGCAGGGAGAGGTCCAGGCCGGCGGATAATATCCTGAGTGAAATCAAGGGGCTTGCAGCAGAGGGGTTTAAGGAGATAACCCTTCTTGGACAGAATGTCAACTCCTACAGGGGAGAGGTATCATTTCCTGAATTGTTGCGATTTATCAACGATATAGAGGGTATAGAGAGGATAAGGTTCGTTACCTCCCACCCAAAAGACCTTGAAGGGGGGCTCATCATAGCAATGAGAGACCTTGAGAAGGTGTGCGAACACATACACCTGCCGCTCCAGTCGGGCTCTGACAGGGTATTGAAACTTATGAACAGGAAATACACCCTTGACGAATACCTCAAAAAGACCGAGGGGCTCCGCAAGGCCATTCCGGGTATAGCAATAACCACAGACATTATTGCGGGTTTTCCAGGTGAGACAGAGGATGACCATAAAGCTACAGTCTCAGCCCTGAAGGAGATAGGTTTTGACGGCATATATGCCTTTAAATACTCGTCAAGGCCAATGACAGGGGCGGCTGAAATGGATGGTCATCTGCCGGAAGAGGTCAAGTCTGAAAGACTCTCAGAGATACTCAGCCTTCAGGATCAGATTACAGGGGTAAGGAACAGGGCCCTTCAAAACACCATTCAGGAAGTACTTATTGAAGGTCCGAGTGAATCCGACCCTGAAAAAGTGACCGGCAGGACGAGGACCAACAAGATTGTCAATATCCTGCCCTCAGGCCATATTGTTTCAGGCATGTTTTTGAAGGTACGGATATTAAAGGGGCAAAGACATTCCCTTGAGGGAGTGGCGGTTGACGGTTTATGAGTGATATGTTAAGAAGTTACATTTCCTCTAATATGCAATCGTCAATCGCAAATCGTCAATTATGAAGATCGCCGTACTGACGCTGGGCTGTAAAACAAACCAGGCTGAAAGCAATTATATAAAGAATGCTGCCGTCAGTTCCGGCCACTCGATTGTAACCCTCAAAGACTCACCTGATATATGTATCATAAATACCTGTACTGTAACTGCAAAGAGTGATTACCAGTCTCGTCAGACAATCAGAAGGGCACTGAAAACAGGAGCCAGGGTACTTGTAACCGGTTGTTATTCAGAGATAAGCGCTGATGAGATAAATGCCATCTCTCCAGATTTAAAAGTAATAGGCAACCCGCAAAAATCCAATATTATCAAGATATTAGGTATTGATACCGAAACCATTGCCTTAAACTATTTCCCGGATCGCTCCCGTCCATTTGTGAAGATACAGGACGGCTGTAATTATGCCTGTTCATACTGCACAATTCCAAAGGCAAGGGGGCACTCCAGGAGCAGGGCGGTGGAAGAGATTGTAAGTGAGATAAGCATGCTTGAAGGCAATGGTTTTGCCGAGGTGGTACTTACAGGAATACATATCGGTCATTACGGATACGACCTTGAACCTAAAGTATCACTTTCACATTTACTTGATAACATACTGACTCATACCGACAGAACACGGATACGGCTGAGCTCTATAGAGGCCAATGAGATAGATGACCATCTGCTTGAGCTCCTTTTGGATAAACGGGTCTGCCCACACCTTCATATACCCCTGCAGAGCGGTGATGATCTGATTCTGAAACAGATGAAAAGGCCTTACAGCAGGCTGTACTATATCAATAAAGTTCAAGAAGTACTTAAGAGATTCCCAGGGATTGCATTAGGAACGGATATTATTGTGGGTTTTCCCGGTGAAGGTGAAGCGGAGTTTCTGAATACACGCACCCTGGTTGAAGAGGTGCCTTTTTCGTATCTTCACGTCTTTCCGTATTCAGACAGGCCTGGAACGCTGTCAGCGGGCATGTCCGCCCAGGTAAGCCCGGAGTCCAGAAAGGCACGGGCGCAGGTGCTTAAAACGATTGACATTGACAAGAGAAAGGCCTACAGACACGCCCAGATAGGCAGATCCCTGAATGTGGTCTGTGAGAAGAGGCTCCAGAATGGCTTGTATACAGGTAAATCCGGGAACTACCTTAATGTTTACTTTGCCAATACGCACTGTCAGCCCGGCAGACCCGTAAGTATCTGGATTTCAGAAGGCTTTCAGGACGGTCTCCTCGGAATACCCTTATAAAGTGAAGAAACCTCTTGATTTATAAGAGTTTTCTGCCTGCCTAAAACTTATACAAAACCGAACATCCTTAGCAGTTTCCGGCATTTAGCGCTGATTTACACATGCTTAGTAACAGGTTATCAACATGGAATGTTAATATGTAATGTCTGATAATTTATATTATGTTAAATTGCAAACAGACTCAAAAACGAGATTCTCTTTTGTTGTCAGTGGTTCTGTCTTTAGCCGGACCTTCGGGGATGACGTTTAAGCGCCTTTTTTACCGCAAAATCTCTTAAGATAATCTGCTGCGTCCTTACTGTCGCTAATCTTTCCCGCAAATTGTGCCTTTTTTACCTCATACAGGAGCCTTCCCACAGCCGGTCCCTCACCAACGCCGGTAATCTCTGCTATATCCTCACCATCAAGCACGGGATTGCCGGATATTGTGAGATACCTCTTGGCCTTGGCATAAAGGTCCTCCCTTCCCTCTATTAGTATAACCTCTAAAATTGAATCTCCAAGCCCTTCTAAACAGTCATATAGCGCCTCATCACTTGCATCCCTGCTGCTCAAAATCCCCTTTTGACGGTTTTTAAACCGTGCGATACGTGTTTTGAGCTTTTTTGACAACCTCAATTGTGTGTTTTCCATACCGGTCTCCTCAAGCAGGATATCGAGCAGCACCAGACCTTTAAGCGTAAGGCCCTGCGATACCTCTGCATCCAGGTCCTCTTTAAACTCTTCAGGTGCTTCTTTAAGTTTCCGTGTTACTTCAATCAGTTTCTGCATTATATCATCCAACTTGTTGTTTTTTATGGGAATTATTTCACATCCAAGGTTATCTTCAAATGCCTCCCTCAGTGCCCTCACGCATGCCTTTGACTGCAGGAGCTTGAAAAACTCTAAAGTAATCCTTTCAGGGGCGGACTGCCTGAGAAGGCCCTTGTGTCTCCTTATCACCTCCCTTGTATTGTCATCTATATGCCCGTCTATCTCACCAACAAACCTGTATGCCCTGATCAGTCGCACCGGGTCGTCTCTGAGGTTCTCTTCCCGGGTCATCCTGATACACCCGGTCTTCAGGTCGGCAATTCCTCCTGCCGGGTCATATAAGCCTGTCTCAACTGAAAAGGCTATGGCGTTAATCGTAAAGTCACGCCTCAGCAAGTCATCACTAATCTCACCTTCATACCTGCTGAAATCAAGGGTTGTCCCGTCTTTCAGTGCAATCCTTACAGTTGAACCATCTTTAAGCTTTACTATGGTTCCACCAACATAACCCTTTATTTTAAAAGCAACTTTGTCCGGTTCTCCTTTTACTGCAAAGTCTCTGTCTCCGGATATCCTCGACAGAAAGGCATCCCGTATAAAGCCACCCACAAGATAGGCCCCGGGGATTTCATTGAAGACCAGCTGATTTAATCTGTCGTCAAGAATTCTTTTAGTTACTATTACAGTATCGTCCATTAATAAAAAATCCTTTAATAAAAAATCTGCCTGATATAAAATAGTACCACATACATAGCCCCAAACTGGAGTTGTTACTTCGGCAATCCAACGGTGTAACCCTTACATATATCCGGATCAAGTATCGGAAGGAAGGGATATGATTGACTCTGAACGGTTTCAAATTTCGCAGTAAATTCACCCGGACGGTGAATTGCGAAAATTCCTCGGAGATGGACACGATGTCCATCGAGAATGAGTGAAGAGTCTATCATATCCCTTCCTGCAACCATTTATCTCTGGCCATCGCTGGTCAAGGTTGATTTTTCACCTGTATTTCTTTTAATATTACTAACTTATGCGGGCGTAACTCAGTGGTAGAGTGTTAGCTTCCCAAGCTGAAAGTCGCGGGTTCGAATCCCGTCGCCCGCTCCAGTATAAAATCTATAATGAATCTGAAAAAATTTTTCTCCTGCATAGCCCTACCCTGCCTTATAATCCTTTTGTGCTCATCACCAGCCTTGTCATCAGGCAGCTCCGGCACCTTTTCCCTGGCCCCGGATGAAGATGTATTTGGTTCTGTCAGTGAATACATTATCAGGGACGACAAAGAGACGCTCGTAGAGCTTGCAATCAACAACGACCTCGGCTACAACGAGATAGTTGACTCAAACAGGGGGATTGATCCATGGTATCCCGGTAGCGGAACCAGGGTT
>BTTF01000137.1:0-4506 GCA_036244995.1 bacterium
CCTGCAAACATCAGTGCAGCACCAGACAACCTTTCCCTGATATTCCTTTCCCTGAAAAAGATAAAACCGTAGATGATTCGAACGGCTTTATGGCAATCATACAAGCTACTTCGGCAAGACTCATTGCCGACCTAACAGATAAAATATCCTGTTAGGTTCAGGAACAGAAACAAGAACAAGAAGCAATACAAGGGGCGGCAGGAAAAAGAGAGAAGACCCCAGGGCTTTTCCATTATTTTTTGCACGAACTACGCTGTTTGATGTAAAATTATACATCATCAGAGCTTCATTATGAGATATAACGGCATTTTCAAAAACTTTAGAAAGAAAAAGATACTGGTCGTTGGCGACATTATCCTTGACCACTACATCTGGGGACTCGTTGAGAGAATCTCCCCGGAGGCACCTGTGCCGGTAATTGATGTAAAGGATGAGAATTACACACTCGGGGGCGCTGCAAATGTTGCTGCCAATATAGTGGCCCTTGGTGGAAAGGCAACAGTCGTCGGGATAAGGGGTGATGACGTATCCGGAGAAGTTCTCCACTCCCTGCTCAGTGACCGCGGGATTGATACATCAGGCCTGTTCAGCGGAAAGAGGCCGACAACCATCAAGACCCGTGTTATTGCACACAGCCAGCAGGTGGTCAGGTTTGACAGGGAGGACAGGAGGAGACTGGACGAAAGGCTTTTTAAAAAGATAAGAGACTTCCTCTCTTCCGGCAGGGACAAATGGGATGCACTTATAATCTCTGATTACAAAAAAGGGGTTATATCTGAAAAGATGATGCGTTTTATTGCAAAGGAATTCAAAAAGAAAGGCACCTTTGTGTCTGTGGACCCGAAGGTTGGACATTTCAACTTCTATAAAGGAGTCTCCCTTATCACTCCGAATACAAAAGAGGCCTCGGAAGGAACGGGGATAGAGATAAAGGACGAAAAATCTCTTCAGAAGGCCGGGAAAACCCTTCTCAGGGAATTGAGGTGTGACTCGGTCCTGATTACACGTGGAGAGCATGGAATGACCCTCTTTGAGAAAGGCTCTGCAATAAGCCATATCTCCACTGCTGCAAAGGGGGCATATGACGTCACCGGGGCAGGCGATACAGTAATTGCAACAATTACCCTTGCCCATGTCTCAGGGGCTGCCCTGGGAGACGCAGCTATAATTTCAAACCATGCAGCCGGGATAGTTGTAGGTCAGGTGGGCACTGCAACTGCAACGCCGGAGCAGATAATGCAGTCAATAAATGGTGAGTTATGACCGGAAAGACAAATGGAAACCGATAAGGAACAAAGAAGATTGAATATATCCAGGGCCGGAAAGGCAAAGGCCGTTGCACTGCTTTCAGGAGGGCTTGACAGCACACTCGCCATCCTTGTCATGCTGAGACAGGGGATTGACGTAACTGCCATCACCTTCCTGACCCATTTTGGTTGCGATATAACGGACAGCTCATCCTGTTCCCGCAACCCCATGCCCGTTGCAAAAGAGTTCGGGTTCAGGGTAAAGCTCTCGCACCTTGCCGACAAGTTCATTGAAATAGTGAAGAACCCGGGGTTTGGACATGGCAAAAATATGAACCCGTGTATTGATTGCAGGATATTGATGTTAAGAGAGGCAAAGGTATTTATGGACCTTATCGGCGCCGACTTCCTTGTTACCGGAGAAGTCCTTGGCCAGAGGCCCATGAGCCAGAGAAAGGAATGTTTTCCGCTTGTGGACAGAGAGGCAGGGGTGGAGGGCCTTGTACTGAGACCCCTGAGCGCAAAGTTACTTCCTCCAACAATGGCAGAGTTGAAAGGACTTGTAGACAGAGAATATCTCCATGACTTTAACGGAAGGACCCGCAGGCCTCAGATGAACCTTGCAGCCGAGCTTGGACTCACAGACTATCCCTCACCGGCAGGGGGGTGTCTGCTGACTGAACCGTCCTATGCCTGCAGGCTCAGGGACCTCCTCAAATACAACTCCACTCCCGGGCTCACGGAGTTACACCTCCTGAGAGTGGGCAGGCATTTCAGGACATCTCCTGAATTTAAAATCATAGTCGGCCGTAACGAGGCGGAAAACGAAAAGATCATCGCTCTTGCCTCTTCAGAAGATACCCTGATGAGTGTGGAGGATATTGGGAGTCCGACAACCATTATTACCGGCAGGGTATCCGACAATGAGATTATGACCGCTGCATCATTGACAGCAAGATATTCCGATGCAAAACACCTCTCCCATGTGGAAGTGACGGTGTCGACGCTAAGAGGGATTTCATACAAATTGATGTGCATTCCGGCCACTGATGACCTGATTGAGGGATGCAGGGTTGCCGATGGAAAGATACTCGCAGGACAACCATCCAAAGAAAGCGTCTGCCTTTCTAAAACGCAATAATTTAACCGCAGAAAACGCAGAGTTCGCAGAAAAAACCTGAAACCGACACAATCCTTACAAAGTATTTATTGTGTGCGTCTCCGTGCCTCCGTGTCTCTGTGGTAAGCTAAAGCGAAAGACCAAAGTCCGGCACCAGCCCGGCCAGACCCCTTACCCTGTTGGAAAGAAGCAGAATTCCAAATATTATAAGGAGCAGCCCGCTTATAATCATAATGACCCTCATATATCTCAAAAGCCATTTCGAATAACTCAAGAAGGTATTCAATGCAAGGGCAGAGAGGAAAAAGGGAACGGCAAGCCCCAGGGAATAGACCGACAGGAGTTTGAGTCCATAGATAGCCGAGCCCTTGGCACTCGCATACAGGAGTATGCTCCCGAGTATGGGCCCTATGCAGGGAGTCCAGCCTGCCACAAAGGCCATTCCTAAAACGAATGTTCCAATATATCCGGCGGGTTTTCCGCTTAAATGGAACTTTCTTTCTCGCATAAGAAAATCAAGCCTTAAAAACCCGGCAATAAACAGACCGAAGATAATTACAATGATACCCCCGACTATCCTTATCACGTCCTGATACTGAAAGAGAATCTGTCCGACTGCTGATGAAGATGCCCCGAGCAGGATGAAGACAAAGGAGAATCCGAGGATAAAGGCGAGGGAATTCGTCATTGTGAGAAAACGAATGCGGGCTCTGTCCGTCTTGCTGGTCAGGTCCTCAAAAGAGATACCTGTTATGAATGACACATATGAAGGGACTAAAGGTAAGACACAGGGTGATACAAAAGAGAGAACACCTGCAAAAAAGGCAAGTGAATAGGAAATATCGGTCTTCATCCCGCACACTCCTTTTCTGAACCTTTAAGCTTTTCAATTGCATGGGGGATAACATCAAGAATGATCTCAATGCCCTCTCTCACAGCCCTGGGACTGCCGGGAAGGTTTATAATGAGACATTCCCCCCTTGCACCTGCCACAGCCCTTGAGAGCATAGCCCGCGGGGTCTTTTGCAGGCCCCCTAATCTCATCGCCTCCGCAATACCCGGGACTTCACGGTCTATTACCTCAAGAGTTACGTCAGGGGTAATATCCCTGGGGCTGAGACCGGTACCGCCGGTTGTAACAATAAGGTCAACCTTCCCTGACAGCTTGATTAACCTGTCTTTCAAAATATCCCTGTCATCAGGAATAACCTCATATTGCACTACCTCTATCTGAGCCTGCTCAAGTATTTCGCGCAGGATCCTGCCGCTTTCATCCACCCTCTCCCCCCTTGCACCCTTGTCGCTAAGTGTCAGTACTGCTGCCCTGAACATTCAACCCCCCGGTGATTTATGGTGAATATAAGAAGGCGAGGTAACCTCGCCACTACTATTCCCTTTATTGGTTTTCAATCGTCAATCGTCAATCGTCAATCGTCAATCAAAACCGTGTCGCCGATCCTTATTTTCCCGCCCTTTATCACCCTGGCAAAAATCCCCTCTTCCGGCATTACACAGCAACCGGCCTGATAATAAATGGCACAACGGCTATGACAGGTCTTTCCTATCTGCGTTACTTCCAGCCTTACAGAACCCCCAACGTCTATCCTCGTACTGATGGTCAGGTTCTTGAGGTCTATTCCCTCTGTTGTTATATTCTCGGCAAAATCACCGGGCCCCACATCAACCCCTGACTCCTTCATCTTTATTATGCTCTCCATGGCAAGAAGACTTACCTGCCTGTGCCAGGCAGAGGAGGCGTGGGCATCTCCTTCCATCCCGAAGGCTTCTTTAACAAAAACCTCTTCAACTGTCTCTTTTCTGACACCCTTGTGTTTGCTTATATTTATTGCTGCAACCCTGCCATTCATTTTAACGCCTTACAACGGACAATCATGCATAAGGATAACATAGCAGTTCCGCATGTGACAAGGGCGCTGTAAATATGTTAATCTATGAAGTGATATTTTCGTAAAAAGTCCATAACTGTCATTGCGAGGAGCAAAACGACGAAGCAATCTGTTTTTAAAATCAAACGGATAGAGATTGTTTCGCTTTACTCGCAATGACAAAAACAGCACTTTCCGCGCTTTTTACGACTTCATCATGAAATATTGCGTGCTGAATTATTGTTAATAAATA
>BTTF01000138.1:0-4419 GCA_036244995.1 bacterium
ACCACTCTGAAAGGTACAGGTATGAATGTCAGGATAAAGATAATCAGGGCGATCCAGCCGATATACTTTCTGCTCCGCTCAAGAGGGTTTTCCCAGTAAATAACCGGTGGGTGATTCAGGCCGAGTATGAAGAGCAGGAGTGCCCATATTGCCCATCCTTCCCACAGCAGGTTTTTGAGTCCGGCGATTAAAGGGGAGTATGGGAGGCTGGAACTTAGGTATATCCCCGACAAACCTGCTACGGCAAGCAGGGTCGTAAGTGTGAAGGATAATCTCTTGTGTCTTTTGTCCCCCAAAAGGGCGTATGCAATGTGCCCCCCGTCGAGTTGACCTATGGGGAGTAGATTCATGGAGGTTACAAAAAAACCGATCCAGCCGGCAAATGCTACGGGGTTCAGGAGGATATCCTTTCCTTCAGGGGGTACTCCCAGAATCAACCTTGACAGGAGTGTGAAGAGGATAGAGTCTCCGAGGACAATTCCTATCTGACCTGAATAGATAGATACAAACTGTGAGTTGTACAACCCGTAGATGGTGACGATAAAGGCAACGATAAATCCTGCAATCGGGCCTGATGCGCCTATGTCTATAAGTGCCTTTCTGCTGATTATGGGTGATTTCATCTTGATAAAGGCCCCAAAAGTGCCGATTATGGATGGGGCAGGGATAAAGTAGGGCAGTGTTGCAGCGGTATGATGTTTCCTGGATGCAAAGTAATGGGAGAGCTCGTGTGTAAGGAGGATGGCCATAAGAGAGACGGCGAAGGGAAACCCTTCGATTATCCTGTAAGGTTCTGCAATGATGTTTATTCCCTTCTGCAAGGCACCTGCTGCAAGGGTGGAAAGAAAGGTTATAAGAAAGAGAAACAGGTGTAAGCCGAGCTGTCGAATAGTCATACCTGCTCACCTTTCAGGTCGTAATCGTAGGCCTCTGCAATCCTGACATTTATAAAATCACCCACTTCAACTATGTTGTTAACCGGATTTACAATCACCATGCCGTCAATCTCGGGCGCCTGCCCCTGGTAACGGCAGAGCGCTATGCCGTCATTGACCTCATCAACAAGCACCCTGACAACCCTGTCCAGCATTGCCCGGTTTTTTTCAAGGGAAATCCCGGCCTGCAACATCATCAGTTCATGGTAGCGGCGTTCTTTTTCCTTATCTGGAATATTGTCTCCCAAATTATAGGATGATGTCCCGTCCTCCCTTGAATAGGTGAAGGCTCCCAGCCTTTCAAATTCCATCTCCCGTATAAAATCCAGGAGTGCTGTGAACTCTTCATCACTTTCAGTGGGGAAGCCCAAAATAAAGGATGTCCTGAGGGTGACATCCGGAATCTTTTTTCTGATATTATTGATAAGTGCAGTATATGTACTCCTGGAGCCATTCCTCTTCATTAACCCCAGCACCCTGTCTTCAGTATGTTGTAAAGGGATATCAAGGTACTTGCAGACCTTCTCATTTCCTGAGATGGTTGCTATCAACTTTTCATCTATAGCCGTGGGATACATGTAGAGGAGCCGCAGCCAGAAGTCACCCGGGAGGGAAGTAATCTCTTCAATGAGCTCACACAGGCCATATCCCGTGAATTCTTTTCCATAAGAAGTTATATCCTGTGCAACGAGTATCAGTTCCCTTGTGCCGGAATTGATTAATTCCTCTGCCCTTTGCACTATGCTGTCCGGAGAGAGACTATTGAAGCGTCCCCTTATTCCGGGAATGGCGCAGAAGCTGCAACCCCTGTTACAGCCATCGGCAATCTTCAGATAGGCGTAAGAGCCTGGGTTGCGGGTTGCGGGTTCCGGGTTGCGGGTTCCGGAAGTCTCTGTTTCAAGGAAAGCAAGAACCTCTTCGTGACTGTTGACACCGAAGAATGCATCCACCTCCGGCAGCTCCCTCTTCAACTCTTCCATGTACCTCTGTGCAAGGCAGCCGAAGACTACAACCTTCTGCCCGTTACTCTTTCCTGATACAATATCGAGTATCTCCTCTATAGACTCATCTTTTGCAGCCTGGATAAATCCGCAGGTGTTTATCAGAACAGTGTCTGCCTCTCCTGCATCATTGACATGGCAAAACCCGCGGCCGGTCAGCAATGAGAGGAGGGTTTCGGAATCAACCCTGTTTTTGGGACAGCCAAGCGTGAGGATATGAAAGTTTCCCGTGAGGCCCACTACTTTATCTCTAACATCCGGTCAAGTGCCTTTTTTGCCCCTAACCTTATGTCCTCCGGTACCTTTATGATATGCGTCAGCTCTTTCAGGGCCCGGAGAATGCTTGACAGACGGGTTTTTTTCATGTTCGGGCAGATCATATCCTTCCTGAGGGGGTAAAAAATCTTGTCCGGATTTTCCTTTCCGAGTCTGTACATCAGCCCTATCTCTGTGCCGACCACAAACTCCCTTGCATCCGAGGATTTTGCGAACCTCAGCATTCCCGACGTACTCGTTACATGGTCGGCAAGTTCGAGCACTTCGAGGCGGCACTCGGGATGGGCCATTAACAGGGCATTCGGATATAGTTTTCTTGCCTTCCTGACATCCTCAACGCTCACCCTGTCGTGGACATGGCAGAAGCCGTCCCAGGCGATTATCTTTTTGTCTGTGTTCTTTGCAGCCCAGGCAGAGAGGTTTCTGTCGGGGATGCAGATTACCTCTTTGTCAGGGAGGGATTCTATTACCTTTACGACATTGGCCGATGTGCAGCAGATGTCACTTTCCGCCTTCACGTCTGCCGTGGTGTTTACGTAAGTGACAACCGGCACCCCCGGATGCTGTGCCTTTATATCCCCAAGCGTAAAGTCGTGTGGAAAGACAAAAGTCGGCTGTTCATCATAGCCTGGAAATGTCTTCCAGACCTTTCTCTCGCCACTCACCCTGACCATGTCTGCCATTGGGCAATTGGCCTCCACCTCCGGCAGGAGTACGGTCTTCTCCGGAGAGAGGATGGAGGCGCTCTCCGCCATGAAGTTTACGCCGCAGAAGACGATTACATCGCAGTCAACACCTGCTGCCTTGCGGGAGAGCTCAAGAGAGTCACCGGTAAAGTCTGCAATCTCCTGTACTTCATCTCTCTGGTAGTTGTGAGAAAGTATGATGGCCCGTCGCTCATCTTTAAGCCTTAAAATCTCTTCTGTAATCTTCTTCTGTTCGTCTTCCATAATGTAGGGGAATTATAAAACAATGAGATCTAAAATGACGAGAGTCTTTTCAGATATGCCGGTGTATTTGTATAAAGGATATGTCCATCTTTAAAGACAACCTTATAAATGTGTTCCTTCCCTTTCCTGTGATTCTGTCTGATCCTTTTTAACGGTTTTCCATTATTATTGTTATATTTAAAGAGGATATCCTGCACATAAAGCAGGGTTTCAGTGTAGGGAGGGACGGAACCGTATCGTTTTACTACTGAGGGGCCTGCATTATATGCGGCGAGGGCGAGCCTGATATCGCCGAATTTGTCGACAAGACGTTTAAGATACTTTACCCCGCCCTCTATGTTTTCCTCGGGGTCATAAGGGTTTCCGACACCCATATCCATAGCGGTATCCGGCATAAGCTGCATCAGGCCTATTGCGCCGCTACTTGATACGGCACGTGGATTCCATCCTGACTCAATCTCTATCACCGCCTTCACGAGATCGGGATCAAGGGCGTATCTCTTGGCAGTTTTTTCTGCAAGCACCTTGTACTTTTCAAGGGAATTATTACTGCTGTAAGTAGTGGTATTATTGACTGAAGGGGTAACGGGCGTTTTTTTCTCTTTAATTATTAACTCTGCATTGTTTTGTGTCGGCATGTCCGTAAAATTCTCAATCCCCTTACTATCAACATATTTATAAATTTCTGAAAATGCTGGTTGAGGAAAGCATATGATAATTACGGTTAGATAAATCGAAAATCCAAGCATATAAAAATATAACATTTACAGGGTGTTAAGTCAACCATTCAGCCACTTTTTTGTCGTTTTTGCAGGGGATTGGGAAGGTTGGAGCTCTTTTTCACCGCAGAGAACAGAGGTCTCTGCGGTGAAGAGGTACAGTTATTTTTTCCTTATAAAAAAGGATATTGCGCCACCTTCTTCCCTGGTATCCACGAGTTCATGTCCAAGTCTCTTGAGCAGGGCAGGGATATCCGACTTTGATCCCGGATCAGTGGCCACAACCTCGAGAACCTGTCCGGCCTGGATGCCGTCGAGTGCCTTTTTTGTCTTGAGTACAGGCATGGGACAGTTTAATCCCTTTGTGTCAAGTACCTGATCAGCTTTTATCTCAGGCATGGGAAACCTCCTTTACCGAATTGATAGCTGAAGCAAAAGCTCAGCTCGTCAAGTATGTTCTAAACTATTTAACTATATTTACCCCTGAAATGTCAAATTATTATTAACACGGCAATTATTCAGAGAGAGATATTCGTCA
>BTTF01000139.1:0-4355 GCA_036244995.1 bacterium
TAGGAGAGCTTTCTCCAGTAGGCTAAAAGCTCTTCTTCGGATAGCCATTTCCTGAAGGGGCACGTCCCTGCTATCCTGGGCAGGTCTCTAAGTGCCCTGTCTTTGGCCTCATCGAGGTCGGTTATGAAGGATTTCAGTTCTGCTCCTGCTCCCCTGTTTGCTATCCACAAGGCAAAGACAAACGGCAGTCCCGTCTTCCTGTACCATATATCACCAAGGTCGTATATATATAGGTTGGGCGACTTATGTGCCTCCCTGAGGGCATCATCGCCTATGAGGAGGTAGGCGGAATGATTCCTGAGGCCTTCCTCCAGAGGGAGCCCGGAGCTTTTCAGACTGCACTGAAGCTGATAAAACCTTGAAAGGACAATGCGGAGAAGGGCTGCAGAGGTCTCTGATTGATGGGTGTAGAGAACAGTGAACCTCTCCAGTGTCTCGATTGGCCTTCTGCTGAAGAGAAGGATGCTTCCCACAGGGCCCTCTGAGCTTACAGAGTGGCCGGGAACAAGTATATATTTTTCAGGCCGCCTGAGATATTCTATTGATGATGAAGGGCTTATATCTATCCGTCCCTCCCTGAGGAGCCTGTTTATAACAGAGGGTACCCCCTCGGTGAACTCATACCTGTTGCGTGATGTCATCTCCAGGTAATAATAGATGGGATACAGGTTTGTATATGGTATTTTGCCGATTTTTAACATAACGGTTAGTGATGAATTTTAGCAAAAAGACGGGATATAAAGGAAATGGATTTTTGTTGTAATTTGCGGCGATTAAACTCTTGCATTAAATGCTTTGATTAGGTTATAGTAATCTCTCGTTGGTTTGAAGATTATAAAAGTTTGACAAAAATATTTCCTTGGGATAAAATATTCCGGTTTTCTTTACAACGCTTTAAATGGAGGATTTACATTGCCTACGATAGCACAGTTAGTAAGAAATGGCAGGAAGAGGGTAAAGGAAAAGTCAAAGAGTCCGGCGCTTCAGAACTGTCCGCAGCGCAGAGGTGTCTGCACAAGGGTTTATACCACTACTCCCAAGAAGCCGAACTCCGCCCTTAGAAAGGTTGCAAGAGTCAGGCTGACAAATGCTATGGAGGTAACGGCCTATATCCCGGGGATCGGGCATAACCTTCAGGAACATTCAATAGTATTGATAAGGGGTGGCAGGATTAAGGACCTTCCGGGTGTCAGGTACCACATAGTAAGGGGCGCGCTTGACACCATGGGTGTTGGAGACAGGCGTCAGGGCAGGTCCAAGTATGGAGCCAAGAGGCCAAAATAGGAGCGAGAGATGGCACGGAGAAGAGTAGCTGAAAAGAGAGAGATACTTCCTGACCCGAAATATAACAGCAAGCTGGTCAGCAAGTTTGTAAATGCAATAATGGCAAATGGGAAAAAGTCTGTGGCGGAGAGAATCTGCTATGGCGCATTTGAGATTATAAAGGAGAAGGCCAACGAAGACCCTCTCAAGGTTTTCAAGATTGCCCTTGAGAATGTCAAGCCGATTGTTGAGGTCAAGCCAAGGAGGGTTGGCGGCGCTACATATCAGGTGCCGATTGAAGTAAGACCCAGCAGAAGGATGGCGCTTGCATTCAGGTGGATCAGGGATTTCGCAAGGAAGAGATCCGAAAGAACAATGACCGAGCGTCTTGCAGGAGAGCTTCTGGATGCCTACAGCAAGACGGGTACATCTGTTAAGAAGAGGGAGGACACCCACAAGATGGCTGATGCCAACAAGGCGTTTGCTCATTACAGATGGTAGGTTGTAGAAGCCTCTGCGTTGTGTTGCGAGTTGTTTGCAAGTTAGGCCCGCAGCCCTGTAGTTAACTCCTGCAAAAGGGTGTATCCCGAAACAATATTAAATATATTTCTGACACTAATACCAATACCAATTTTGTGTCTTTTTGAAGAGGAGAGAACGTTTTGAGGGTCGCATTAGAAAAAGTAAGGAATATCGGGATAATGGCTCATATCGATGCCGGTAAGACCACTACTACGGAAAGGATCCTGTATTATACCGGTGTAACATACAAGATAGGGGAGGTCCACGAGGGTACTGCTGTCATGGACTGGATGGTTCAGGAGCAGGAGCGTGGTATAACCATCACCTCGGCGGCAACTACATGTTTCTGGAAAGACCACAGGATAAATATAATTGATACCCCCGGTCATGTTGATTTTACCATAGAGGTTGAGAGGGCACTCAGGGTGCTTGATGGCGCTGTGGCGGTATTTGATGCCGCTGCGGGAGTGGAGCCCCAGTCTGAAACAGTCTGGAGGCAGGCCACCAAGTATGACGTGCCAAGGATAGCCTTTATGAACAAGATGGACAAGATGGGTGCGGATTTCTTTATGTCGGTAACCTCAATGGTGGAAAGACTTGATGCCAACCCGGTTGCAATACAGATACCCATAGGTGCTGAAGATAAATTCCGGGGTCCCATTGACCTGGTAAAGATGCGGGCATATTACTTTGATGACGAGACCCTTGGAGCCGAGTTTAAGGAGGATGAAATTCCCGAGGATTATCGTGCCCAGGCTGATGAATACAGGGACAAGATGATAGAGGCCCTGTCGGATATAGATGAGGTCATAATGGAGAAGTATCTCAACGGAGAAGATGTAAGTGAGGAAGAGATCAGAAGAGCATTGAGGAAAGGGACCCTTGAGCTGAAGATTACCCCAGTAATTTGTGGTTCAAGTTTTAAGAATAAAGGTGTGCAGCAGCTTATTGATTCCATAGTTGACTACCTTCCGTCTCCAATTGATGTTCCTCCGGTTACGGGTGTGACGCCTGATGGCAAGGAGGTGTTGCGCAAGGCCTCTGACGATGAGCCCTTTGCAGCGCTTGCCTTTAAGGTAATGACCGACCCCTTTGTCGGGCAGTTGACTTATCTGAGGGTCTATTCAGGAGTGCTTGCTGCAGGCTCATATATCTATAACTCTACAAAGGACAAGAAGGAGCGTATAGGCAGGTTGCTGAAGATGCATGCCAATAAGAGGGAGGAGATCAAGGATGTCAGGGCCGGGGATATTGCCGCAGCAGTGGGGCTTAAATATACCCTGACAGGAGATACCCTGTGTGACGAGGATAATCCGGCTATACTTGAGGCAATAGAGTTCCCGGAACCGGTTATATCCATTGCAATAGAGCCAAAGACAAAGCAGGACCAGGAGAGACTCTCCGCCGCCCTGATGAAACTTTCACAGGAAGACCCCTCTTTCAGGGTTTCATATAATGAGGAGACCGGGCAGACGCTGATCTCCGGCATGGGGGAGCTTCATCTTGAGATTATTGTTGACAGACTGCTGAGGGAGTTTAAGGTAGGCGCCAATGTGGGTAAACCCCAGGTTGCCTATCGTGAGACCATTAAGGTGCCTGCAAAGGCTGAAGGCAAGTTTGTGAGGCAGTCCGGAGGTAGGGGGCAGTATGGTCACGTCCTGATCGAGATTGAGCCCGTTGAGAAAGGTAGCGGCTTTGAGTTTATAAGAAAGATTGTTGGTGGTTCAATACCGAAGGAGTTTATACCTGCTGTTGAGAAGGGCGTGAAAGAGGCCCTTGCAACAGGGGTGCTGGCAGGATATCCTGTAGTTGATGTGAGGGTTACTCTCTATGACGGTTCTTATCATGAGGTTGATTCGTCCGAGATGGCGTTTAAGATAGCCGGTTCCATGGCCTTTAAGGATGGGGTCAGGAAGGCTAAGCCCGTGCTTCTTGAACCGGTAATGGCTGTAGAGGTTATAACACCGGAAGAATACATGGGTGATGTTATAGGTGATCTGAACTCAAGGAGAGGGAAGATGCAGAGTATGGAGAAGCGGGGCAACGCCCAGGTTATCAAGGCACACGTGCCCCTTTCCGAGATGTTCGGTTATGCTACCGACCTCAGAAGCAAGACGCAGGGAAGGGCTACCTATACAATGCAGTTTTCCCATTATGAGGAGGTTCCGAAGAGTATATCTGAGACAATTATCTCCCGTGTCAGGGGAGAATAAAAAAATTGAGATTTTTTCATACGATTTCTGGTATATTATTAATCTTCCGGGTGACGACGTTACTCTGAGGTCTGCGGTTTCATGGTAAAATTATTCGTGTTTATATGAGGTTATGCACCTCTATGAAGGACTTGATTCCTTCAGACTTTAAATATTAATGTTGAGTTTATAGTCTTAAGGCGGCATCTGATTGAAAGAATAATGCATGGCTAAGGTCTTTTAAGAGTTTAGTTTTTTTAAGGAGGAAAAATGGCGAAGGCAAAATTTGAAAGGACGAAGCCGCATGTAAACGTAGGGACGATAGGGCATGTGGATCACGGAAAGACGACATTGACGGCAGCGATAACGAAGGTACTG
>BTTF01000140.1:0-4264 GCA_036244995.1 bacterium
GCCGGAGAGAGTCTTGAGAAAATCCTTATATTTGAGCCTGACAGGGAGGATGCCCTGGAGCTGAGAAAGATTGTAGAAAAGACCTGTAAGGAGTAGGGCAGGAACTAAACATGATCTTTAATGACAACATAGAAGCTCTCAGAATAATAAACTCTGAACTTGCAGAGGTCATCGTCAGGACCCGAAGGGATGATGACTTGCATATATTAACCACAAGAAGCGGCATGCCTTCTGTAAAGGCAGGCAATGTCACGCTCCACAGTCTTTACAACCCTCTGAAAGAAGCAGAATCATGGGTTGAACATTACAGAGAAAAAATTGAAAAGGCATCTCTGATCTGCGTCTTTGGCTTTGGTCTGGGGTATCATATCCAGGAGCTCTGCAAGACTACAGATGTGGACGTAGTCGTCTTTGTGCCGGGAGTGGACATTCTGAAGACAGCCTTTGAGCTTATGGATTTAACCCCTGTTATTTCGAGAATCAGGTTTATTACCGGTGATGAAATACCACGGTTAAAGAAAGGGTTTGTTGTTTTGGAACATAAACCTTCAGTAAATTTAAACCCTGAATATTTCGAGAAGATTCGTTCAGGGTTGAACGTCCTTGAAAATATCAAAAAGGGTCTGAAAATTATGGTGGTCGGTCCTGTTTATGGTGGTTCACTCCCCATTGCCGGCTACTGTGCCAATGCACTAAGTAATCTCGGTCATGAGGTTGATTTTGTAGACAACAGCAGATATAAGGATGTTTTCTTATCCATTGGCAGTATAACCGAGAATAAGGTGCATCAGGACCGGTTGAGGGAGATGTTTGTTAGCTTTGCGTCAGAGGCTGTCATTGCAAGGTGTGGAGAAATTAAGCCCGATCTTGTGTTTGTCCTTGCCCAGGCCCCTTTAATTGAAAGTTCACTTCAGAAGCTCAGGGATATTAAAGTTCCTACAGCCTTCTGGTTTATTGAAGACTTCAGGTTGATGAGTTATTGGCAGAGGGTTGCCCCTTTTTATGATTACTTTTTTACCATTCAGAGGGGGCAGTTTTTTGAGAGTTTGAGAGAGACAGGTGTAGAGAATTTTTCCTGTCTACCTCTTGCCGCCTCTATGGATATACACAAGAAATCAGAGCCGGCAGGAGATGAGTTAAAGATATACGGAAGTGATGTCTCTTTTGTTGGTGCCGGATACCATAACAGGAGAAAGTTCTTTGAGGGGCTGCTCGATTTTGATTTCAAAATATGGGGTAATGAATGGAACCTGAACTCCCCACTTGGAAGATGTATTCAGAGGTCGGGTGAGCGGATAGACACAGAGGATATAGTAAAAATATTCAGTGCATCAAGGATTAATGTAAACCTCCACTCCTCCACTTACCATGAGGGGGTTAACCCTTATGGTGATTTTGTAAATCCAAGAACCTTTGAGATTGCAGCATGCGAAGGATTTCAGCTTGTTGACTTTCGGTCAGAGATGCCGGAACTCTTCAGGGTCGGAGAAGAGATAGTCTGTTTTGAGGATTTGAAGGATTTGCGGTATAAAATCAGATATTACCTCAATAATCCCGACGAGAGGAAGGCAATAGCCAGGAAGGCTATGAAGCGTGTTAAGAAGGATCATACTTACGAACTCAGGATGGAGGAGATGCTTGACCTGATCTTCTCAATGGGATATGAGCTCCCGCCGTGGCATTCGGAAGGTGAGGTTGTGGAAGAACTTGTTGAGGCTGCCGGAATGGAAACAGAGCTTGGCAAATATTTGGCACGATTCACGGATAAGGGTAAAGCGGGGTTTGACGACATTGTGGAAGATATAAAAGCAGGCGAGGGGGCGCTTTCAGATGTTGAAAAGATTTTTTTGCTGATGGATTCAATAAAACAACAGTATGCTGTTTAAAAATAACAGCAAATATTTAACCGCATATTTTTGCAGTGGAAATCAGCGTGAATCTGCGGCTGAACAGTAAAAAATAAAGGACAAAAGCTATGGAAGATGTACTTTTAGTTAATCTTACCAGGATGGGAGACCTTATTCAGACTACCCCTGTGATGGCCGGTCTTAAGGACAGGTATCCGGGAATAAGGATAACCCTTCTTGTAAACTCTGTTTTTTCAGAGATATGCAGGTATATACCACATGTGGATAGAGTTTTTGTCATTGATATCAATAATGTTCTGCAGGGATTGAAAAGGAGCGACCCGGTTGGGACGTTCCGCTACTTAGAAGATATGCTCTGTAAAATTAATGATACCCTGTACGACCTTGTCATAAACTTTACCCATTCTCCTTCAAGCGCTGTTTTGACATCCCTCTTCAGGACAAAAGAAGTAAGAGGTCTGAGTATGGACAATGAGGGTTTTACTATTAAAAGACACCCCTGGATAAGGTATTTTTTTAATATAATGCCGGGGAGAGATTACAACCCGTTCCATTTATGTGATGTCTATTTAAAGGCAGGTGGTGTAACTCCAAAAGAGCAGGGCCTGCACCTTGATATTCCACCTGATGCAGAGCAAAGGGCAGACAGTATCTTAACAGAAGCAGGTGTCAACAGTACTGATTTACTTGTAGGTCTCCAGCTTGGGGCAAGTGCAGAGGACAAGAGATGGCCAATTGCCCTTTTTGCGGAGTTGGCGGACAGATTGTTTGAAGGGTTTGGTATAAAAATCCTCCTTACCGGTTCTGTTAAGGAGGTGGAATACGGGAAAGAATTTGAGACCATTGCCACGACAAAACCGTTGAATCTGATAGGCAGGACGGATCTGAGGGAACTTGTTGCCTTGTTAAAGAGATGCAATCTTTTTATAAGTAATGACACAGGCCCTCTGCATATAGCTACGGCTGTTGGAACCAGGACAATAAATATTTCCCTGGCATCCGTACACTTCAGGGAAACAGGTCCTTATGGTGAAGGTCATTATGTGCTTGGGGCCGAGTTGCCTTGCAGTCCATGCGGTTTTAACTCAAGCTGTAACGATATGGTTTGCAAGAGGGTGATAAATGCATCTAATGTCTTTGAACTTTCAAAGAAACTGTTAATGGAAGGTGACCTGGCCTCAATTGAAGACTCTCCCATATGGAAGGATGTTCAGGTCTATAAATCATTTTTTGAGAAAGATGGTTTCATTGATTATATGCCTTTAATAAAGGGACGGCCATTAAAAAAGGAGTTGCTTTTTGTACATATATACAGGCAAACCTGGTTGAAAATCCTGGATCGGGAATATTCAGGCACCCCTGATAGTATCTACCGGCTTTTTGTGGAGAAATTATCTGAGCGGTATGATATGGATTCAGTCAGTAGTTCCACCCTGATTGAAGATGAACTTAATGTCCTGAGAAGACTGAAGGAACTGTCGGATAGCGCCTTTTCAATTATAGCAATAATTGATAGAGAGGCAAGAAAATCCTCTCCTGACAATGAGTTAATTAAAAAGATATGGAGAGGAGTCCCTCCCCTTGATCAGGAGATTGAAACTATCGGATATACCTGGCCGGCCCTGAAACCTTTAACTACAATCTTTAAATACGAGAAAGAGGAACTCGAGGAGGAAGACATTGCTATTCTTTCCGAAAAGGCCTGCAGAATCTATAATGACCTTGGTCTTCATGCATCAATGCTGATTCAATTTCTCCAATCGCTGAGGTCAACCTTTACAAAACAAGATGTTTGCGTTAAATGAAACAGTTGACAGGGTCATAGAATATGAATTTTCAGCAAATACCTGAGCCATTCCTGACTCAGTATAAAAAGGAGAAGATAATGGGAAACGATGATATGAAGAAGGATGTGGAATTGGTGAAGGCAGTACAGAAAGGTATTACGGAAACCGATGAAATCGTTACCGAGATAGGGGACAGGCTGCTGGATTGTGTCAATCTTCTCAGGACCGATCAGTCTGAGAGGGTTTTTATGGCACTTTCTGAAGAGATAAAGAACCTTAACCAGTTAATGGACTTTATCCGGGAAGTCAGGAAGGGCGTAGAGCATCTCAGGCTCAAAGGATATGACATATCAATGGAACCGTTTGCATGCTGGGATAATTCCCTTGATATCTTCAGGGAAATGCTCTCAGCTTTTGAGACCAAAGACTGGGTAACTCTATCAGACCTTATTCAATACGAACTGCCACCTCTTTTTGAAGAGGGTAAAAAGGGATTGTTTGAAATAAAGGAAAGATTACAGGAGATTTGAGCCCGTAGAATTTTTTTCTAAAGTTTCTTGAAAATTGTCCGATACATATTATATCAATCCAGAGAATTAAGGAAGTTGG
>BTTF01000141.1:0-4234 GCA_036244995.1 bacterium
ATAGTAGAAAAGCTTAATCTTCAAAGAGAAGGGAACAAGGCAAAACCTTATCAGGTGAAACAGGTAAGAACCATAATCCTTAAATATAAACCTGGAGGCAAGTAATGTATAAATATGAAATTATAATCTACTGGAGCAGAGAGGACGATGCCTTTGTGGCTGAAACGCCTGAACTTCCAGGATGCATGGCACACGGCAAAACATATGAAGAGGCAATAAAAAACATTCAAGAAGCAATTCAGTTATGGATTGATACCGCAAAGGAATTTGGAGATCCTGTTCCTGAGCCAAAAGGAGAGAGGTTGATATTTGCATAAAAATCCAATTGGATACCTTTACAAGACGTACCATTCAGACGGGATTAACAGGATTAACAGGATAAAGGAAGGATAAGAAACAGTAGTGAATCCGTTTATCCGGAAACATCCTGTGCATCCTGTCTAAAAAAGAAAATAGAAACCTTACGGCTCATTCAGACAGGATTAACAGGATACTCTGAGACATGTATCACCTTGCCTGTCCATTGGAGGGACAGATCGAGGTTATCAGACCGTCCTGATTTCCATATGCTCCATACCGGCTATGACGGGTGTGTTTGCATTTGACAGAAATGGTTTTTTTATGTAAGCTGTAAGTTACACTTCAAAGTGAGGGTAAATATGGGGCTTGCAATAAAAAAAGACAGAAGCTACACCTACAAAGATTATCTGACCTGGCCGGATGACGAAAGGTGGGAGATTATAGCGGGGATAGCATACAACATGAGCCCTGCACCGAAAGTAAAACACCAGAATATTGCAAGCAATTTTCATATTAAATTGAAAACCGATCCGGCTAACAGGTGCTACACAGGTATTGCTCCCACTGATGTTGTGTTTGACGAATTCAATGTCGTTCAGCCCGACGTCTTTGTGGTCTGCGACAGGGACAAGATTACCGAAAACAACATACAAGGTGCACCCGACCTGATTGTAGAGGTTGTCTCACCTGCCACGGAACTGAAGGACAGGCGCGAAAAGAAAGCGCTCTACGAAAAAACAGGCCTAAAGGAGTATATAATTGTCTTTCCCGACAGGGAATACGCTGAAAGATACTGCCTTGAAAACCGCAGTTATGGCGCTCCTGATATCTTCAACTGGGACGAGGTGTTAAACCTGTGCTCCCTTGAGATGGAGATAAATCTGTGGAAGGTGTTTGAGAAGGAAAGGGAAGATTCCGACAAGGAAGTCTGATTCATCCCGGGCAGTGACCGCTTTTAAGCCTTACCTTGACAGCTCCCGATTTATGTGCTACTTTATAAATTGATATGCCTGTATTTAAACCTTAACAGGAAAGGAGAAAGCATTTATGGGGACTGTGTCGAAAACAGACGGCTCTTCCGAGGATACGATTTATGAGGCCCTGAAGAAAAAGGGGGTTTCAAGAAGGGATTTTCTGAAGTTCTGTACCCTGATGACAGCCACGCTTGCGCTTCCTGTTACATTTGCCTCCCGGATAGCTGAAGCCCTGGAGCAAAAAAAGAAACCATACCTTGTATGGCTTGAATTTCAGGACTGCGCAGGTGACACAGAAGCGCTCCTCAGGGCAACTAATCCAACTGTTGCTGAAATCCTGCTGGATATACTCGCAGTAGAGTATCAGGAGACGATCATGGCTGCCGCAGGATTTCAGGCAGAAAAATCCCTTCAGGATGTTGTCAGAGGTCAGAAGGGCAAATATATCGCAGTGGTTGAAGGCTCTGTTCCCTTAAAGGATGGTGGTGTTTATTGCTGCATCGGTGGTAAGGCAGCAAGTGATATAGTTAAAGAGGTCTGTACCAATGCAATGGCCACAATAGCCGTGGGAACATGTGCCACCTACGGCGGCTTACCAGCGGCAAATCCCAACCCTACGGGTGCGGTAAGTGTGAAGAAGGCTGTTCCGGGAATACCTGTATTAAACCTTCCGGGATGTCCTGCAAATGTGGAAAACATCACTGCAACAATAGTTAACCTCCTTACATTCGGCTCCCTGCCGCCCCTTGACAGTCTTGGCAGACCCCTGTTTGCCTACGGCAAGAGGATTCACGACAACTGTGAACGAAGGGCCTCATTTGATGCCGGACAGCTTGTCAGACAGTGGGGAGATGCCGGTCACAGGAAAGGCTGGTGCCTCTATGAGATGGGCTGTAAGGGACCCGAGTCGTTCCAGAATTGTCCTGTAGTAAAATATAACGAAGGCACAAGCTGGTGTGTCCAGGCAGGGCACGGCTGTATAGGCTGTTCAGAACCGGCCTTCTGGGACGAAATGACACCGTTTTACAGGAGGCTCCCGCCACCGCCGGGATTCGGTGTGGAGGCCACGGCAGACAAGGTCGGCGCAGGACTTGCCGCTGTAACGGGTGTAGCGCTTGCAGTTCACGGGATTGGACGAATACTGTCCGGCGGGAAGAAAGAAGATTGACTATTGACGATTTTCGATTGACAATTTTTTCAATATTCAATATTCAATATTCAATATTCAATCGTCAATAATAAACTGGGAGGTGAAGAATAAATGGCAAAGATAGTTGTTGACCCGATCACACGGATCGAAGGGCATCTGAGGATTGAAGCAAAGGTGGAGGGCGGCAAGGTTGTTGATGCCTGGTCTTCAAGCACCATGTTTCGCGGTATAGAGATTATCCTCAAGGGCCGTGACCCAAGGGATGCCTGGGCTTTCACACAGAGGATATGAGGCGTCTGAACTACGGTTCACGCAACCGCCTCGGTGAGAGCGGTCGAAAATGCCTTAGACATTGTCATACCCGATAATGCAAGGATTATCAGGAATCTGATTACCGGTATACAGTACGTACAGGACCATGTGATACACTTCTATCACCTCCATGCCCTTGACTGGGTTGATATTGTAAGCGCCCTCAGCGCTGACCCTGCAAAGACCGCGTCCCTTGCCCAGTCCTTATCAGACTGGCCGAAATCATCTGTAACCTATTTTAAGGGGATGCAGGATAAGCTGAAGGCCTTTGTTGAGCGTGGACAACTCGGTCCGTTCTCAAATGCATACTGGGGTCATCCGGCCTATAAACTGCCTCCGGAGGCTAACCTGATGGCGGTTGCACATTACCTTGAAGCGCTTGACTGGCAGAGAGACGTTATAAAGATTCAGGCACTGCTTGGAGCAAAGAATCCGCATGCCCAGACATACCTTGTAGGCGGAATGGCCATTCCGGTTGACCCCAACAGCCAGAATGCCCTTAATGCCGGCAGTATTGCCTTTATCTCAGGCCTCGCAAAAAAGGCCCATGAGTTTGTGGAAAAGGTTTATATACCTGATCTCCTCGCTGTTGCCTCCTTTTACAAGGAATGGGCAAGCTATGGAGAGGGGGTCGGCAACTTCCTTGTCTACGGAGAGTTCCCGAAGGACAACATCAGCAACACCGACAACCTCTGGCTGCCAAGGGGCATAATACTCGACAGGGACCTTGGCACAGTACACCCGGTAGACCACACCAAGATCACCGAATATGTCACCCGCTCGTGGTATGAATACCCTGAAGGCGACAACAGTGCAAGACATCCATGGAAAGGTATTACGAATTATAAATATACAGGTCCGAAGCCGCCGTATAAATTCCTTGACACCGACAACAAATACAGCTGGCTCAAGGCCCCAAGGTATGACGACAAACCAATGGAGGTCGGCCCTCTGGCCAGGATGCTTGTGGCCTATGCAAGCGGACACAAGAGGGTTCAGACCGTGGTAAACCATGTCCTCAAAACCCTGGGAGTAGGTCCGGAGGCTTTATTTTCAACCCTTGGCAGGGTTGCGGCCCGCGGGGTCGAGACACTGGTTACGGCAGAGATGCTCCCGGTCTGGCTTGATGAGCTTACAGCCAACATGAAGAAAGGCGACCTCAGGGTTCATAATGACGAAAAATGGGATCCCGACACCTGGCCGAAAGAGGCCCGGGGCTATGGCTGGCAGGAGGCGCCAAGAGGCGCTCTTGGACACTGGATAAAGATAAAAGATGGAAAGATAGCCAATTATCAGTGTGTGGTTCCCAGCACATGGAACGGCTCTCCGAGGGATGCAAAGGGACAACGCGGACCCTATGAAGCCGCACTGAGAGGCACTCCGGTGGCAAAGCCTGAACAGCCTTTGGAGATACTCAGGACTGTCCATTCCTTTGACCCCTGCATGGCCTGTGCCGTTCATGTAGTTGACCCTGACGGCAGAGAGGTCACGAGGATAA
>BTTF01000142.1:0-4191 GCA_036244995.1 bacterium
CATGTAATCGGCTATCTCCAGGACTTTCTCTTTCCTCCGGATCGTGCCCGAATGTCTGTAAAGGTCTTATCCGGTGGAGAACGTAACCGGCTTTTGCTCGCAAAGCTTTTTACACGGCCTTCAAATGTAATCGTCATGGACGAGCCGACAAATGATCTTGACATAGACACGCTTGAACTTCTTGAAGAGATGCTGATGGAATATAAAGGTACGATCCTGCTGGTGAGCCATGACCGGGAGTTTCTGAACAACATTGTAACAAGTACAATCGTTTGTGAAGGAGGCGGCAGGATTGGCGAATACGTCGGCGGATATGATGACTGGCTGAGACAGCGCGTGCCTGAGGCCGTGAATCAGAAAGTGAAAGAACCGGGCAGGAAAAAGCTCCGTCAGGAAAAAAATGGTCCCCGCAAGCTGACATTTAAAGAAAAGAGGGAGATAGAAGCACTCCCGGGAATGATCGAATCAATGGAAGCAGAGCATGCGGTGTTTTACAGGAAATTCGCAGATCCTGAATTTTACAGAGGGGATGGGAACAGGGTGGCTGAGGCAAAAGCAAAGATCGAGAAGCTGGAAAAGGATATTGCCGACGCTTATGAACGCTGGGCACTGCTTGAGCAGATATTAAAGGAGTCCGCCTGAAATACGGAAAAGCAAGAAGCCTTATATTTCAAGGAGCCGGGCTTTCTTAATGGAACCAAGCAGGTAGTCACGGAATTTCTCGGGAAAGAGCCACTTGATGCCGAGCTTTTCCGCCCATTTAATCACCCCCTGATCTGCAGTAACGAGCAGGGCATCCAGTTCCCTTGCAAGGAGAATAAGGTCTACATCCTCTTTCGAGTCAATGATCCCCTCTCTCAGCGCCTCCCTGTACTTTCTTCTCAGTTCCTGAATAATCACCTTTTCCCCCTTGCTGCTTACTCCCCTGACTGCTGATTCGGCAACCCTCAGGCCTTTATTAATCCGGTCTCTCATATCTTCGATCAACTCGTAAAGCAGAAAGGCCGGGCAGGTCAACTCATGTTTATTGGGTGGTTTCTGATGCAGGACCACGAGCAGGTCGCCAGAGAGTTTGTCCTTGTGTATGAAATTCAGGAGCTCCCTGAAGATGGAAGGGGGCATATAGAATTCAAGTATCGGGATCTGGGCTGCCAGGAAGAGAAAACCCTCCAGGGCTTCAGTCGGTGTATCGCCAAAGTACTTCCTTGCATCGGGGTTTACAAAGAGGCTTGTATCAAGAACCACCTTACCGGGTCTGAATCTCTCTGCACGTGGAAGCCCCCCTGCATGCAGACCGGTTTCTTTATCCCCGCTCTGCATCTGTAACCCTGCAGGTATCATGGATATTAAAGTAATATGTGTTCCACCTGCCGCAGGATGAGCATCTGCCGGCCCATTGCCCGGAGGTATGGCCGCAGTTCAGACAGCAGTAAGGTATCCTGAGCGTCATCTTCAGATTCAGTGCTGACCCGAATTCCTCAGCAGCCTTTTCTGCCTGACCCCTCTTCAGGTATATCCCACCCTTGATCTTTGCTATCTCGGGAAACGCTGCAGGGTTTTCTATCCCCTGGATAATCTCAAGGGCATCATCAAGCATCTCAAGCCTGTAATAAAGCTTGGCGAGGAAGAATTTCAGGACATTGTCGGAGGGCTTTTCTGCAAGGCTGTTCTTGTAAAGCCTTATCAGTCGTGACGGCTCCCCTATATTGAGCAGCAGGTCTTCAAGCCGGGCAAGCACAATCATGGATTTATATTGCTGGTAAGTCTTTTCAAGATAATTTATGGCCTCCTCCGTATTCTCCTCCTGTACCATCACCTCTGCAAGACCAAGATGCGCGGGGATAAAATCATTGTCGAGCTTTATTACATTCCTGAATGCCTTGTTTGCCTTTTCAAGTTCCCCTGCCTCAAGGCTCTCGCGTCCGTATTCATATTTATAGCCGACCAGCATCTGCTGTTCATTTTCGTCGCCGGATTGCTTGATAATGCCCTTCTGAAGGTATATCAGGTCATCCCAGCGTGCGAGACGTTCAAGGATATTGCGTTTCCTGTAAAGTGCGGTAATATTCTGCGGGTCGTTCTCAAGTATCTCGTCAATATAAGTGAGCGCCTCCTCGTGTTCACCCATCAACTCCTTGACCTTGACGAGGCTGAGGAGTGTCTCGACATTCTCAGGGTCTGACGACAGTGCCCTCTTGAAATAATCAATGGCTTGCTTGTGGTTTTCTTCCTTAACAGCAAGCTCTCCGAGTCTCAGAAGCGCCTGAACATTCATGGGGTCTTCCTTGAGTATATCTTTCAGGGCATCTATTGCAACCTCTGTCTTGCCTGCATAGATGGCGCCGAGTGCACGTGAATAAAGGGCCTGAATCTTATCCTGTTTTTTCTGACGTTTCTGGGCCTGTATGTTGTCTATCAGCCTGCGCGTATCCCTTATGGTATAGACTATCAACATAAGCAGTGCACCAGCCGTGGCAGAGATGAGCACAAGGGCTATCTTCGGTATCTCGTAGGCAAGGTTATTCGTAACCAGTACTGTGACGGTTTCACGGTTGAGCACGGCAAAGTATGCAATGAGTCCAAGAAACAGGATAAATATAAGCGTGATCAGTTTTCCCATCAGTGATAATACCTCTTTTCTTTAATAGTTGCCATGGCCCTGCAGGTTTTTTTCTTTTTCGATATCTATTCTCGGGGCATCAAGCCAGAGCTTTTCAAGTTCATAAAAGGCCCTCGTCTCCTCTTCAAAGACATGGACTATCACGTCGCTGTAGTCCATCAATACCCACTGGTTCAGTTTATGCCCCTCGATTCCGGAGGGTTTTATCTTCTTCAGCCGGAATTCCTTTTCAATATTATCAACTATAGACCTCACATGGGTAGTGCTCTCTCCGGAGCATATCACAAAATAATCCGACATGACGGATAGGTCCTTCAGCTCCAGAATTAAAACATTTTTTGCCTTTTTATCCAGGGCTGCCCTGACTGCCAACCTTGCTTTTTCTATACTTTTTAAAGTAATCACCACCTTTCACTCTGCAGATTATTGTAAACCTTATTAGAAATTATATAGGATTCCACTGATTCAGGCAACAGGTATTTTATGCTCATCCCTTTTTTTAACCGTTCTCTGATATCAGAGGCGGATATCCCGATGGAAGTACAGTTTATGGATATCACCTTCCGGCCGCTCTTCAGGCTCAGCAGTGCCTGCGTCTCTCTCGACAGGCGCATTCCCTCGTCTTTAAGAAAGGGGGACCTCAGAATCTCCTCTGTACAGAAAGGCGGTCTGTTGACCACAATAAAATCACAGAGCTGAATGAGTCTTTCCGGCTGATACCAGTTTGGGATGTCCAGAAATGCATCAACACCAAGGATAAAGAGAGGCTCAATCGAGGGGTGTTGTTCCTTTAATTCCTCAAGGGTCCTGACAGTGTATGACTTTTCACCCCTGCGGCACTCCATATCCGAGAGATCGAAGTGCGGATTATCCTTGATAGCGAGTCTGACCATCTCGAGCCTGCAGTGGACTTCGGCAAGGTCTCCGGACTTGAGCGGAGGAACACAGGAGGGGGTAAATATGACTTTACTCAATCCGAGGGCTTCCCTGACCTCTTCTGCTGCCCTCAGATGGCCAAAGTGGATTGGATTAAAGGTGCCTCCGAATATGGCTATGTGACCCTCGGTCAGGACGGGTCCTTCTCTTTTATTGAGATTGGTTTCCGTTATTTTATCCGTTATTTTAATTCCTCCTGTTGCGGGTATGTTTTTATATTATAACATTTACAGAATTATAACGGTTGCATAAGACTCTGAATTTGCCGGCCCTGAAATCATTGCCTCTCTTACACACCCCCCAGCCCCCTCTTTTTAGAGGGGAGTTACAACCTTCTTTTGCACACCGATCCCTAACCTTATTCGTCTTTTATCTGTAAGGCCGGTATTTTCCCCTCTATCAAGAGGGGTGCAGGGGTGTGTGCCTTTTTTGCTCCCGGATTAAAATCCTCTGTGAACTTAAGATTCAGACAAACAATGCCCATTCCTGGCACACCTCTTCTTCAGATATATATCAGGCTTGCCTGTATTCAGGGTGGTGCGAGAGAGGGGAGTCGAACCCCTATGGGAAATCCCACTGGATCCTAAGTCCAGCGCGTCTGCCGGTTCCGCCACTCTCGCATATGGTTAATTTTA
>BTTF01000143.1:0-3920 GCA_036244995.1 bacterium
ACTAAATGCCGCAACCAAACAGAATAGCAATATCTACCGGAGTCTGTTCCCCCTGTTCCTTTTGCACGGTACCGGTATACTCCGGGTACAAAGGTTGCAATGCCATAGATTAGCTGTTTTAGTTTCATTTTTCCTTAAAAAATACATAGTTTTAAAGTCAAAAAGTGAAGTTAACAGGAAACTTTGTATGGTCAATGTAGCACGTGGAAATAGAAGCTGTCAATGCTTTAATCAAATGATGGGTAAATCATTTTTTAGAGCTGCCTCGTAACTTTTGTCCACACCTGCAAAAAGGAAATAAGAAGTTGGCAAGGCAATGAAGAAAAGAGGGTTAAGACCTTACTTCACGATTCAAGGGCTGACCCCTGCGTTTGAGGAGCGGGTCATCGGTATGCATGATCTCCTCCTTTCACCTGGGATTGAGACGTGACAGTTTTGTGTATATATCCATAGATGTTCATATTTCCTTCCCGGTAGGGGCAGACCCCTGTGTCTGCCCTCTCTGTTTTTCTCCATGCCCGGCAGGAATACCGGGGTAAAACATCGGATGGTCTATATTAAGGCTTTTCCTTCAATAAGGCAATCTATCCCTGTTTCAGAACATAAACCCCGAATTTTTTGAGGCATTCGGTCAGGGCACATAAGGGAAGGCCCATTACGTTGAAAAAATCCCCGTCAATTTTCCTGACAAAAACCGCTCCAAGCCCCTGAATTGCGTATGCACCGGCCTTATCCAGAGGTTCTTTTGATCTGACATATGCACTTATCTCTTCACTGTCGAGCTTTTTGAAATATACCTTTGTCTCCACCGACCTTGACAATGTTTTGCTGCTGCCGGTATCCATAATGGTAAACCCTGTGATTACCGAATGTGCCTTTCCATTCAGTTCCCTCAGCATCTTTTCAGCTTCCTGTTCAGTATGGGGTTTGCCTAAAAAGCTGTCTCTGAAGACGATAAAGGTATCTGCCGCTATGATTATCGCGTTTTTGTATTTATGCGCAACAGATTCCGCCTTTTTGCGCGACAGAAATCTTGCGAGCTCTCGGGGTCTCAGCGACAGATTAAAATCCTCTTCGTAATCACCCGCACAGACAGCGAATTTCAGGCCTGTTATTCCCAGTATCTCCCTTCTCCTCGGCGAGGCTGATGCAAGTATGATCTTTCTCATGATAAGGCAGGGTCCATCTTCACAAAGTGGTCGGACTTTGTGATCCTGAAGGCATCCTCGATAATGTACCGGTCAAGATAGATGCCGATTATCTCTCCGGCTGAAAGCGTCTCCCTGTTTGTATAAAGAATCGTCTTTCCGAAACGTTTCCTTGCCTTCTCTATGGCCTGGTGATTCTTTCTCACGCTTGCCTTGGAAAAACCATTTTCCCTGATTATCTCCACGTTGAAACACTGCCTGATATGCCAGCGCTCCAGTATTTCCTCGGCCTGCCTCTTGGTAGTGCTCAATGGGTATATTACAGAGCTCCTCATGATGATATGGACTCCTTGAGCCGATGAAGTAATGACGGCTTTCATCCAGACGTGCTATCAGCTCTTCAGAGTTGTTGCCCTTGTCAAAGACAAGCGTAATCCCTTTCTTGTCGCTTGTGCAGGAGCGGATATGTTCAAATAGCTCATCAAGCAGCCCCTTTATCACCTTGCTGTTGTGCTCGTTGGCAGGGTAGAGCCTGAAGAAAAGGGGCAGCCCCCAATCCCTGTCTACCGCCAGGGCTAACCCGATGTGCCGCAGGCTCTTCTTGCCTGCCCTGGATTTCGTCATCCGGGAAAGCTCCGACTCCGTTGTCACGTTCCAGTAATTGTAGTAATTCGTTGTATCGTACATCAGGCTGTCCAGGGATATCCCATAGACCACCACCGCCTTTCTCACTATTTTGGCGTACAGTTGAGCAGGCAGCAAAAAGGTTACGTCATTTTTGAACAGGTCCTGAGTTCCGACTTGACCGACGCTACAATGGAAACCAGGTTTTCCCTGTTTCTATCCGGCAGATTTTTTAATGCCAGGATGCGGTCCGCATAGTCCCTTGTAACATCAAGCACCTCATCTATCAGGTCCAGCAGATAGTTCTTTCTGAACCCGAGGTTCCTGGTAAACCGCACGAGGGACTCGCACAGCGGGACTTCTCCATATTGTCCAAACAGCATCGGGGTCAACATGTTGTGTATACTGTAAGCCCGCATGGGTGTAGGGTCGTAACCAGGTGAGAAGGCAAGCGTATTGCCCCTCTTTATAATCGAGAGATTCTCCAGGTGCATATCACCGTTACCTGTTGCCAGGGCAAGCAAAAGCCGTTTCAGAAGATACTGTTTTGCTGACTTCCTGTCCGTAACCAAGTCGATCGGAGAGCGGTCAATGGCACGTCCGATTGCGTCATAGGTGGTACTGTAAGGGTTTGTGATACTATGCTCACCTGAAGCAAATATGGAATACAAAGTCTCGGTTAACAGGGGGGTACAGTTCCTGTCACGGTCAAACCTCTCGATAACAAATGTCGGAATACTGTTAATCACGGTCTTCCACCTGCGCGGCACTTCAAAACCCGCCTCTTCGTGTATGTCCAGGGCCAGGGATTCAAGCTCGATAATGCCCGGATAGCTCCTTGTCTGCTCAAATTTCAGAATCACGTCCGTTACACCATGGACTCCGATCTTACCTGGAAGCCCTACCTGCCCTGTCCATCCGGTCTCGGGAATTGTCATTAAAAGTTTCGGGATAGCACCGCCTACAGTAGGTGTGGCACCTATGATCTGAATAAACCCTGCGGCATCGTCATCAAACCAGGTCAGGAATTCTTTCAGGGAAAACCCGAATTTGTCGGAGATTTCAAAAAGAGCATGCCTGGCAGGAACCCCGTACCACTCAAGTGCCTTGTCATCGTCTCTGAATACATCCAGATGGCCTATTCCACCGTGCCCTGCCATCATCAGAATCTCCCAGTCCGCATCAAAACCCCGTGAGGGGACAATGCCTTTTACGGCCAGGTATGCAAGAACAAGCTGCCTCTGAAAATTCTTCTCACCCCTTGGCGGTATCAGGGACTGAACGGGGGGCAGCAGGTCAAAAAACTCGGTTCTGGGACGAACGATGGTTGTCTGCTGAATGATTTCCGGAGGATATAGAATCCCGACACCGGGCAGACCGGTCTTCAGAAAGTCCTCGCTATATGTAAAACGGCACTCGGAATCAGTCACATAGATGCGCCCCATCTTCACCGGCCGCATTCCTATGCGTGTCCAGACAACTGCTTCACGGTCAGTCTTCACGGAAAAGCCCTCCTGAAAGAATTTTTTCCAGAACAGGTGCAGCAGGGACCAGCGCTACTTTCAGCCCCACGGCATTGGCCAGCCGGATGAGGGTGGAAAGCTGTATATCGGATGCCTTTTTGGCACGGGAAAGTGTTTCCTGTGATATCCCTGCCTTCCGGGCAATCTCTTTCTGTTCAAGGCCCTGCTTTTTCCCTTCAAGAATAATCTGATCAAGCAAGGCTGAAATTACATCCTGCATATACTTGACTCCTTTGTCAATTATTATAACTATTATAGACTAAATTGAGTTGTTTGTCAATTAATGAATTGACTTGAGGGTCAATCATAAGGCTAATATTTGATGCGGTTGACTTGAGTGTCAATTTGCACTCAAGGGATTGCGTGGAACTGATGCTAATTGTTTATCAGGAACTCAATATACTTCCTGCTCTTTTTGGCCTTAATCTCTTTTTCTCTCTTCATTGCTTCAGAACGGGTATTATATTTTTCAGTGTAGACACATAACCAAGGCCCCTGGTTACGCTTTGTATGTTTGGTTCCGTGATATTCAGGATTATTGTGCTGGGAAAGCCTGCGGTCCATGTTGTCCGTATGGCCGATATAGTATTGGGAAGTTGTTTCGCTTTTTAATATGTATACGATG
>BTTF01000144.1:0-3838 GCA_036244995.1 bacterium
CCTAAGCTTTAGAGGATTCCCTGATGAAACAGCAAAGTGAAGTCTTGTGAAAGGATGACTATTTGCCTGTCAACCTTTTTCTGAATATCTTTGACAGTCTCGTAAAAAGTCCTGACTGTCACCCTTGAAATAAATTCAGGCAGGAATTAGAGACACCTGATTTTACCGGACTCTCCGAAAGCGCTCGACAGTTAGAAACAGATTCTATTTTCAGGTATTTACTCCTTACAGGACTTTATGATACTATATGAAACTTTATAACTGTTTGTTTTTTAAGAAAATCCTTGCTTGCCGGAGTGGCGGAATTGGTAGACGCAAGGGACTTAAAATCCCTCGGGGCATAGCTCCGTGCCGGTTCAAATCCGGCCTCCGGCACCATTATACTGACAACCTCATTAATTTGTGCTTTTTCCCGTTGCTCTGCAATCAGATAATCCTGACAACCTCCTCATAGCTGGTCAAACCCTCAGCGGCCTTGATCAGCCCGTCCTGCCGGAAAGTATGGTATTGCTGTTTCCCCGCTACCTCTTTCAGTTCACTTGGCTGTACTTTAGCCAGAATAGCCTCACGAAGCTCCTTGGAGGGAACAAGCAGTTCAAATAATGCAATCCGGTGATTATACCCGGTCAGACCACAGGCTGGACAGCCCCGGCTCCGGAAGAGCCTCGGCCTCTGGGTCCCGGTAAGTGCCTGAATTTCTTCTGCCAGCCCTGCAGGGGGATCGTAATCCTCGATACATTCCTGACAGAGCCGCCGGATAAGCCGCTGACCAAGGATGGCAGTCAGGGATGAAAAAAACATAAAGGGGGGCACATCCATATCCATTATCAACGAAATGGCCCCGATGGTATCATTACACAGGAAACGGCCAAGGACAAGGGTCTTTGAAAGGGACGCATGCAGGGCGGATACAACCGCCTCACGAGTCATCATCTCACCGGCCATAAGGACATCCATATCCTGTCGCAGAAGGGACTGCAAGCCTTTTTCGTAGCTATACCCGAATTTTTCATTAGGTTGCCCCTGGTTGATTCCGGACAGCTTGTTCTTTACTGTCCGCTCAAAGGTAAAAATAGATTTCTCCGGACTTTTAAGGTGGTTTAAGGCTGCATAAATTGTGGAGCTCTTCCCACTGTCCGAGGGTCCTGTAACCAGTATGAATCCCCTTGGACTTGAAAGCAACTCTTTGAAACTATCCAGGGTCTCAGGTGTAAACCCAAGTTTTTCAAGCTGCAGTTCTTCTTTTGAAAATGGCTGCTGGAAGGTCAGGACCATGCGCTCTCCGTGCAGGGACGGAATAGTTGCCGCATCAATATCATAATACCGTCCCTTTGATTTGGCCCTGAAAAACCCCTCAGCCGGGAGAAAACGCTTGAGGATATCTATGGAGCTGAGTATCTTTAAACGGTTCACAACATTATGTTGCAGATTGGCCGGCGGTTTTACAAGCAACTTCAATTTTCCGTCAATGCGGAGATAGATTTCATGGGAATCCTCCCGTGGTTCTATATGTATATGAGTGGCTTCCTCCTCGATTGCTGCAAGTATGACTGCATTAACCAGCTTGATCACAGGCGCTTCCTCAGCGGATTCGAGGGCATCTTCAAGGTCCTCCTCTACGATACCGGTATCTCCCTTGATAATCTCCAGATCTTCTGTATCGTTCACTTTCAGTGACTCTTCCCAACTAACGGGTTTCTGAAACAATTCCTCTATCTTACGTTCCAGGGCGGTGATGGACGTAACCACCGGTGCAATCTTGAAACCGGTAATATAAGCGAGGTCGTCCATAAGTACCAGATCCCTGGGGCTTGCCGTGGCCACTGTAAGCGATTTGTTTTCTATAGAGAGGGGCAGGACCTGATATTTCCTTATTACCTTTTCCGGAATCATGGCAAGCAAGTCAGGAGATGGATTATAGCTTTCCAGATTGATTGAGGGAATATCGAGTTGCCGGCCGAGCAGATAATCAAGGTCTTCCTCTGAAAGAAGCCCCATCTTAAGAAGAGTAGAGCCCAAACGTTCACCTGTGTGTTTCTGTTCCTGCAGAGCCCTGTCAAGGTCTTCCTGTGTCAAAATCTTGATACCAACCAACAACTCACCAATCTTTTGCTTATTCTTCATTTATATTACCTCCTGAATTTGACCTGTTTGATCTTTTCACACGTCTCGCAGAAGCCGCCGTGACACTCTGCGAGTCGGTTATCCATTTAATAGTCTTCCGATAAATTGCTCCAAACTGGGAATGGATGTTTGACAGACAAAGCTGAAGCTCATTAAAAAAGCCGTCAAGTTGAGTCCTGACCTCGGAGAAATCAATACGGTCTAAATCCGGCTTATGCAGAAATAATGGGATACCCCTCTGAAAAAGCCTTGCCCGGATCACCGTGAGCGGGAGAGTTGAGGTCACAATCAACGGCATATATGCAAGGTCTCCCTGTATTCTGTCAAGAGCGTCTTTACCCGCTGAGTCCTCACCGCCTCCCTCTGCAAAAAAGAAGGATGAATCTGCAACCAGAACGTTAAATCCCGGGTCGCTGGAGCTTTCAAGGGTTGCAAAAAACTCTTCAAGGGTAGATAGCATAACTGAATTGATCCCCACCTCGTGGCATTTATCTTCAAGCCTGACCCTCATTCTTATATTCTTCTCAAGCACAAAGACAGTCATCGGAAGGATGCCTCCAGCCCGGCTACCCGCGCACTGAACAGACAACTCTTCTGTCCGGGAGTGCCCGTCACCTTCCAAACACGTTTCCTCTGAACAAACGTCCTCAGGTTCTGCTCCACTCCCGGTGTCCTGATCAGCACTAACACAGCCGGAGGCAACAGAGGCGGACTCATACTGAAGACTGTCTTCTGCGCCCCCATTGCTAAAAAGGTCGGCTATCACCTCTTTGAACAAGGACATTGTAACCACCTTCTTCTCTGAAAAGTATCCATACAGGAGTACAGCGTCACAGATCATGTTGATTAGCCTGGGGATTCCCCTTGAAAAATGACAAATCTCGCTGAGCACATTCTCGGGAAAGATCGTAACATCAGTGCAACCGGCAGTGCCCAGTCTGTGGTGGATATATTTCGGGATATCTTCTTCCGAAAGGTTTTTGAGATAATAGGGTTTGGTGATGCTATCCATGAGGTCAAGGTTGCCCAGCGAATAAATATTTTCCTGCAACTTCGGCAAACCTGCCAGAATAACCCTGACAAGGTGATGGCCGTCAACCTCAAGCCTGGATAGCAGGCAGGCTTCATCAAGGGCATTTTCGTCCAGGTCCTGGGCTTCGTCAATTATTAAAAAAGTCTCCCTGCCCTTCCGGTACAAATCAGCCAGGTGCTCTTTAATATCTGAACGCAGAACATCAATGTTGTTCTGCCCGGATTCTATCCCCATCTCAAGAAGGATCATCTGCAGGAACTGAACACGGTCATTACCGCGATAAAAAATCTGAACAAGATTGACTTCCGGGCCCAGAGACTTGAGAAAAGTCCTCAACAGCACCGTCTTACCGGCACCAATATCACCGGTAAAAATGATGAGACTGGAGTTCTTTTCAGTTTCCGAGGTCAGATATGCAAGGGCATCCTTATGATAGGAACTGAGATAAAGATACCCTGGATCCGGGACGGAATTAAAGGGTCTGTCCTTGAAACCGTAGAATTTTTCATACATGGCAAAACCCTGTTTTCTAAAGTAATGGGCTCCTGCTTTTAGTGCTGAATTCCTGAAAAGGCATCATATGTCTTGCTTTTCACTTCTTAGGTTACTATAGCAACCTACCCTGTTTTTGTCAAGGAAACGGGGCCAAAAGCGGCCACTGTCAAGCAATTTACCCTGCAA
>BTTF01000145.1:0-3837 GCA_036244995.1 bacterium
TTTAATAATGGAGGAAGTTGATGATTTCTACAAGTGATTTCAAGCGGGGCACCAAGATAGAATTCAGGGGAGAGCCTTATGAGATACTGGACTTTCAGCATGTAAAGATGGGCAGGGGCAGTGCCTTTGTCAGGACGAAGATGAAGGGTCTCAGAACGGGAAAGATAATTGAAGAGACATTCTCCTCCGGGGACAAGGTGCCAAAGCCCGAGCTTGAAGAGAAGGAGATGCAGTATCTGTACAAGCAGGATAATCTCTGCTATTTCATGGATACCGGGACCTATGAGCAGGTTCCTGTTACAGAGGAGCAGCTTGGTGATTCCAAAAAATACCTCAAGGAGAGTATGAATGTCTATATCCTTTACTATAAAGGTGAACCGATTGCTGTTGAGTTGCCCATTTTTGTTGAGCTGAAGGTGGCTCGGACAGAGCCGGGATTTAAGGGAGATACCGCCTCAGGTGGCAGCAAACCTGCTATACTTGAGACAGGTGCAAGTGTGAAAGTCCCGTTTCATATAAATGAGGGAGATATCATCAAGGTTGATACACGCACAGGTGAATACATAGAGAGGGTGAAGGGATGAACCTGGACGAGATAAAGGCGCTTATTGACCTCCTGAAGGATACGGATATATCCGAGATCGAGCTTGAAAGGGAGGGAGTAAAGGTAAAACTGAGGCGTGAGAAGCTACAGTCCTCAATAGAGATAGTGGAGAAAAGGCCCCGGGTTTCTGAGCCGGCCTCTGAACCAGTGCCTGAAGCAGAGGACACATCCCATCTTGTTACTGTCACATCTCCGATTGTCGGCACCTTCTACAGTGCCCCTTCTCCTGATGCAGGACCCTTTGTTGAGGTTGGCTCAATGGTTAAGGCGGGCCAGGTTTTATGTGTTATCGAGGCAATGAAACTGATGAACGAGATTGAGAGTGAGGTGGAAGGGACAGTGGTGAGAATACTGGTTGAAAACGGCCGCTCTGTAGAATACGGTGAGCCGCTCTTCCTTATAGAGCCGGCATGAAACTCTTTAAAAAAATCCTTATAGCAAATCGTGGAGAGATTGCAGTACGTATAATTCGCGCCTGCAGTGAACTTGATATCAAGACCGTTGCAGTTTACTCTGATGTTGATAGAGAGTCCATGCATGTGAAGCTTGCTGACGAGGCTGTCTGCATTGGCCCGGCAAATCCGCAGCAGAGTTACCTTCATACGCCAGCCATACTGAGTGCATCAGAGATAACTGACTCTGAGGCCATTCATCCCGGATATGGATTTTTGTCGGAAAATCCACAGTTTGCAGAGGCCTGTGGTAAGTCCGGTATTACCTTTATCGGCCCAAGCCCTGAAAATATCCGTCTTGGCGGTGACAAGGCAAGGGCAAGATATATACTGAAGAAAAAGGGTGTGCCTGTGGTGCCCGGCAGCGACGGTCTGGTAAAAAATGCCGCAGTGGCACTGAAGCTTGCCGGGAAGATCGGATTTCCTGTGATACTTAAGGCATCTGCCGGAGGCGGGGGCAGGGGAATGAGAATTGTTGAGGCAGAGCCCGGAATAGAGAATGCCTTTAATGCTGCACAGAGGGAGTCCCTTGCGGCCTTTGGATGTGGGGACCTCTACCTGGAGAAGTATATATCAGAGATGCGCCATATCGAGGTTCAGATAATGGCTGATAACAAGGGCAATACAGTGCATCTTGGTGAAAGGGACTGCTCAATCCAGAGGCGTCACCAGAAGCTGATCGAGGAATCCCCGGGACCTAATGTTACGGATAAGTTCAGAAAAAAGATAGGGGAGTATGCCGTAAAGGCGGCAAAGGCCCTTAAGTACAGAAACGTCGGGACCCTGGAGTTTATTGTTGACCTTGAGGGTAATGTTTATTTTATGGAGATAAATACCCGCATTCAGGTGGAGCACCCCGTAACAGAGGCCGTTACAGGGGTTGATATAATAAAGGAGCAGATAAAACTTGCTGCCGGAAACTTATTGGAGTTCAGGCAGAGTATGGTGAATATAACCGGTCATGCCATTGAATGTCGTATAAATGCTGAAGACCCGAAGAGATTTGTACCCTCCCCCGGCAAGATAACTTTCCTTTACCTTCCCGGCGGGCCCGGGGTGAGGGTGGATACAGCAGCCTATAGTGGCTGGACAGTGCCAAGCAACTACGATTCCCTTATAGCAAAGCTTATTGTTACAGGGAAGGACCGTGAAGAGGCGATACACCGAATGCGCCGTGCCCTGAAAGAGTTTATAGTAGAGGGCATCCAGACAACCATTCCATTTCAGCAGAAGGTGCTTGTATCTGAAGAGTTTATTAGCGGCAACTATACCACCAAATTTGTTGAGAACCTCCTCTACGGGTAGCAGATGATCTCCGGTGCCCCGGTCTTCAATCAGGAAATAACAGGTAAAAACATGCTTTACGGAGGTATCTGTTTTATAACAGAGGGCAGTTTTTCAGCCCTGAGCGTTGAGGAGACGGTAAGAAAAGTCCTTGATGCCGGTATCAGGTGGATACAGTACAGGGAGAAGGCCCTCTGCAGGAAGGATATATTTTTGCAGGCAGAGAGGCTCAGGAGATTGACGGATGAATACAGGGCCGTATTAATCGTCAATGACCATGCAGATATAGCCCTTGCAGCAGATGCAGACGGAGTCCACCTTGGTCAGGATGACCTTCCTCTAAAGGCAGCAAGGAAGATTATGGGGAAAAAGATTATCGGAATATCCACACACGATATGAATCAGGCAAAGGTGGCCCAGCGTGATGGTGCAGACTATATCGGTTTTGGCCCCGTTTTTCAAACATCTACCAAGGAGGCCGGTAGTCCCAGGGGGCTCGATCTCCTGAGGGACGTTGTGTCGTCTATGGATATCCCTGTTGTGGCGATTGGCGGGATTAATCTGAAGAACCTCGGGGATGTCATGAGGCACGGTGCCTCGGCCGTTGCTGTTGCCTCCGGAATCCTGAAATCCCCGGACGTCTGCCGTACTGCACAGGATTTTGTTAATATAATATATGCAGAGATATAATTCATTCGGTCATTACATAAAATCCCTCTTTGGCCTGACTGTCTACAAGGTGAATGTGGATGCAGGGTTTACGTGTCCCAACAGGGATGGCACCGTCGGGTATGGCGGGTGTATATACTGCAACAATGACAGCTTCAGGCCGTCCTCATGCCGCTCGGTTCTCCCGCTCAAAGAGCAGATAAGCAATGGCGCAGTTTTCCTCAGGAGGAGATACAGGGCGGAGAAATTTATCGTCTATTTTCAGCCATACACAAACACTCACGCGCCTGTAGATGAGCTTGAGCGTCTGTACAGGGAAGCCCTGAAGGGCCCTGATGTGATCGGGCTTGCCATAGGCACGAGGCCGGACTGTGTTGATGAGGCAAAGATCAGGCTTCTTGAGGAACTCTCAAGGGATTACTTTATCCTTGTTGAATACGGGCTTCAGTCCATCTATGACCGGACACTCGAGTTTATCAATCGGGGTCATGATTATGCAGCATTTCTCAGGGCAATCGAACTTACCGGAGGGAAGGGGATTCATATTGGTGCCCATCTTATAGTCGGATTTCCAACAGAGACCGAAGAGGAGATGCTTGAGATGGCGGATGCAATATCCGGGCTGCCCGTTGAGTTTCTGAAGATACACCAGCTTCAGGTGATCAAGGATACCAGGCTGGAGAAGCTTTACAGGGAAGACCCCTTTCATCTCTTTGATTATGATGAGTATCTCGACTTTGCAGTCAGGTTTATCGAGAGGCTTTCACCCTCGATAGTCCTTCAGAGGGTCTTTGCAACAGCGCCCGACGATATGCTTATAGCGCCACT
>BTTF01000146.1:0-3834 GCA_036244995.1 bacterium
ACTCCATCACTCCATCACTCTTATCCACCCAAATCTTCTCCCCGGTGAACTGTTACAAAACCGGATGTTTATTTTCGGATTAAGCGTTCTTCGTGTATACTATGTTTATGATAGCTAAAGACAGACACTATATCCTTACCATAACCATGCTGGTTCTCACATCTTTCCTGCTATTTACGGCCCTTGGCTGTGAACCTATCGCTGAAAAACAAGGTTTGGATGGAAACTTCAATTCCGACAGCCCGGGAGATGAGATGACCTTTTCAGCAAAAATTAAATGGATTTCCCTGGAGGGTGGTTTTTATGGACTGGTGGCCAAAGACGGCAGGCGTTTTTTACCCAACAACCTGCCCCCGGAGTTCAGGCAGGATGGATTGGCAGTCTGGGTCAGGGGAAAACCCGCAGATGTAGCCACCATTCAGATGTGGGGAACGCCTTTTGAGATTTACGAGATTAAAATCAGCAAAGAGCCTTGAGCATTAAAGCCTTCAATAATCCGCTTATTCTGATATCCTGGATATACTCTTCTGTTGTTCCTTCACGGCCTCAGTCAAAACAGAAGTAATTCGGATAATATAACCGACAACTGTATCTGTTAGTATCCAGCAATCCTTGCTCTCCGAGACGAATACCCGGTCTCGTTTACATTGCTGGACAGGTCCCGCGTCTTCACCCTGTAGGAGTATGTAGTATTTGCAACCAGACCTGTATCCTCATAGGTCGCGCTATTCTGCCATCCGCTGTCAGTGCCACCGGGATTGCCGGTAGTTTCTTCAAAGTAATATTGAACACCGTTACCTTCGGCATCAGTGGCTATAGTTGCAGTCATTGAGATTGATGTGCCGCTTGTCACATAAGGTTCAGCGGCCCAGATCATCGGGTCAGGTGTCGGCGGTACGGTATCACCTGTTGTATTTCCGAAGGAGATGGCCTTTGACCAAATATAACTTGATGTTTCCCAATTATCAATTAGAGTGCCTGTTGTAGTATAGCGGGGCACAACCGTCATGGTATTGTTCCCGCTGTTGATATCAACAACGAGGTACCTCAAAAACTTGTTGGTAGCCTTAGGATCAAAAGTAGCCGGACCGTGCTCGTATACATCAAACTGTTTATAAAGCGGATCTGCAGGCCATAGATAGTGCCTTCTTCCTGTGTGTGTATGCCCATGGAAAATACCGATCACGTTGTAATCATGGATTGCATAATAAAAAGCAGCAGCTGTCCTCCTACTTCTGAGTGCAGCTAAATCATAGTGGAAAAAAATTACAACAGGCCTTCCACTGACACCAACGTTGTTAGCCAGGTCTTTTTTAAGAAAAGCGAGGCTGCCTTTAGAATACGGGTTGTTTAAACCAGGATAAAGATTCAGGCTCACAAAATGAACCGAATCCCAGTCCCAGGAATAGTGAAGACCGTTACTTGAGACATTCACTTCTTCTGCACGTTGTTCGTTCCGGCTTCTAATCCCGTCTATAACCACATCCGTCAAGGGGCTTTCAGGAGAAATCCTGGGGGGGTCGGAAAGAGTATCAAAATCATGATTCCCGTATCCTTCGTACACTGGAAAATCTATTCTTCCCTTCCCGTTAACAACACCATAGTTATTAATGAATTCATACCATTGGCCCGGCACCCCATAGTAATTGGTAAGGTCTCCGGCCAAAAGCAGGCCGCGAGGACGCGCCACGGTTCCTCCGGGTGTATCCGGATAGGCAGTACCCGGAAGAGCGTTCATTCTCTCAATCATTTCTTTACTATTAATGTTAGTTGCATTCCAGGGTTGGTTTAAGTGCAGATCACTGGCAAAGAAAAAGGTCACATCATTTCTTTGACAGGTCGTAAAATTCCAGGAATCTCCTGTATTTGTTCCACAGGAGTAATCCACATCTATCCGCCAGTAGTATGTCTTATCCGCTGCAAACGGGCCAGGGTCAAAGGTGGTGGCAGTCTGGTTTTCCGAGACCAGATTCCCCGGACTGGTAGTGCCAAAGTAAACATCATACGATGCTGCACCGTCCACCGGCAACCAGGTCAAAGTAGTGTTCAGAGGCATGCATGCAGACATATTATATGGCCTTGGGTTTTTTGCTTTGTAAACATATGAATCCGGGGGATTATCAGGGTCAAAGGGAAGGAATTCAATATCATCAACCCATATTTTATATTCAATAGTGCCGTCTCCAGTCGTGTTTTCACTATACGGACCGAAATGATAAAAAGCTATCTGATCTAAACTCGCTGGGGGATTGCTACAATTTTCGTAACATGTGAAGTCAGCAAGCCTGAAAAATACATACTGGCCTTTAGGGTTCAGAGTAGAGAGGGATATTCTTGGTGACATCCACTTTGTATACACCCTGTTAGCTATTTCCTGTGCAAAACCAAAGTAAATCTTATGCGCAGTGTCATCTATAGGCACACTTGTACCGTTTGTCAGATTCTGTCTTGCTTTAACCCACATCCTGATACCTGCATCCGGGATAGCACTTTTAGGTTGAGTTGTCCATATCCAGGGGTTTTTCCTGTAATTGTTGTGTTTATGGTCTGAATCCATCACTACTCCTCCACGCGGATGGGTAGAAGTAGGACCAAAAATCCTGTAAGTGATTTCCATTGCCTGCTTCTGAGGAGGGTCCAGTACGGCAAGAATACCTAAATCTACAACAATGTTGGCATCAATAGAATATGACCAATATGCATAATTGGCATCCTCAGCATAATCGCCATTAATAATAGTTCTATCCCATGTCATGGAATCAGAGTCCAACCAGGCTTCGAAGTCGTCGATCTTATGACGTACCGGGTCAAATGCCAGGGCACTATTGACCAGAGACACAAGAAAGACAAGTGAGACTAAAAAAAACACCCTTCGTAACATAAATGCTCCCTCCTTTTTTAATTCCTGCTACTCCTGCCTGTCATGTTAGTGCCGAATGATTGCGCTGGTTCAGACCACTGTAACTTAACTCATTAAACTCAACATTGGCGTCCGACCCTCCACCCCACTTCATCGCCTTCTCTATCGCGGGATGTTTGATTGTACCACACACATACCTTGCATGTATGCCTGAGACTCGGAGAAGGGTAACAGGTAATGATGCCGTGTGGCAAAGACCATTGGTATCCGAGATGTCTTGACCCAACAATATCTGGCTGGATAAGGTCTCCGACCTTATCGGTCCTGGAAGAAGAAGCTTAACCGGGAAATCGCAATATATGAAATATTAAGACTACTCCCGAGATTTTTCCAAAGAGACAAATTCCTCCATGAAGGTTGCGTAACCCAAGCCTGAACTATCAACTCCTGGGTTTTGCCAGTATCTCAAGCACCATCAGGTCAAGAAACCTCTTTGAAGCAGCTGACTTTACAATCATCACCGTATCAGCCCCCCTGCCGGTACCCGCTACTGTCAGAACCTCTGCACCCTCAGGGATCAGACCTGCGTCAACCGCCATCATCGCCATTTCACAGCAGACCTTTGGCCCCTCTCCAAACCTCCTGAGTGACTGGGCAACTATAAGTGTGGGATAGAGGCCGTTGAATTTTGAAGACAGTGATGTCTCAAGGGAATGGGTTATCATGGTGCCGGTGTATACCTTTGCGCCATTTGACTCGATCCTTTTTATCACCTCGGCAGGAATCTCTATGGTATTGGGTTCCCTGAACCCATAGGAATGTGTAACAACCACGATATTCAGCCCCCTGCCTTTCAATGCCTCAGTGAAGCGGAGCCCTGTCTCACCAGTGGTAGAGGCAATCACAAGATCACGGATATTTCCCTCTTTGAGTATATCCTGGACTGCCTTAAGGCAGTCCTCTGTATTATCACG
>BTTF01000147.1:0-3785 GCA_036244995.1 bacterium
CAGCAAATATCTGGCCTGTCCACATGGAATCTTCAGTTTCAGATTTTTCTTCAGCAGCTCACTTCAGGGCAACAACGAGGATATCTCGTCCACCCTGGTAAAGGAGCAGATAAAGAAGATAATCTCCGAAGAAAACCCCAAAAAACCCTTCAGCGACCAGAAGATAGCCGATTTTCTGAATCAACAGAACATAACCATAGCCAGGAGGACCATAGCAAAGTACAGGGAAGAACTCAGGATTCCGCCAAATTCCAGGAGAAGAAGGGTGGAGTTTTAAGACCAAAGACCGGAAACCGATGTTTGGTACAATATTCAATTCAAAAAGGAGGTTAACATGAACATTATCATCAACGGCCGTCATCTCGATATCACCCCAGCCCTCAGAGATTATGCAGAAAGCAAAGTAAAGAAATTTGAAAAATACCTCTCTTCCATAACAGAGGCTGTAGTAACTCTCTCAGTAGAAAAATACAGACACAAGGCAGAGGTACTGCTTAAAGCCAACGGAGTTACGATCCAGGCAGAGGGAGTAACAGGGGAAATATACTCCTCTATTGACGAAGTGGTTGAGAAACTGGAACGTCAGACAAAGAAGTACAAGGAAAAACAGATCACCCAGCGCAAGGAAAACCGTGCACAGCCGGCCCCCCCGTCTGAAGAAACAGACACATATCCTGAAATCAGGATAATACAGAGAAATAAATTTGCCACAAAGCCAATGAGCCCTGAAGAGGCTGCCATGCAGATGGAACTCCTTGGCAAGGATTTCTTTGTATTTATCAGCGCAGATAGTGGCAATATCAATGTACTTTACAGAATGAAAGACGGAGATTTCGGGTTAATTGAACCAGCATAATGCACCCATCAGGGTAATCGTTATTACAGGGCTCTCAGGTGCCGGCAAAACAGTAGCGCTGAGGGCCCTTGAAGATGTCGGCTTTTTCTGCATAGATAATTTTCCGCCTCAATTGCTTAAGAATTTCATCAATCTCTCCACGTCGGAAAAGAATATCAAAAAAGTGGCAATAAGTGTTGACGTCAGGGAGAAGAGCTTTATTAACGGCGTAGAGGAGTCTATTAACTCTCTCAGGGAAGATTATGATGCGGAAGTTGTCTTCCTTGAGGCTGAAAGATCTATTCTCTTAAGGCGGTTTAAAGAGACAAGGCGGCCCCACCCACTGGCTGAAACCTCCGGCGGAAACATCCAGGATGCCCTGAAATTAGAGGCCGGGTATCTCTCAAATCTAAGGAAACTCGCAAACAGGGTTATTGATACATCATCATACACCCCCCACCAGCTAAGGTCTTTTATTATGGAGGCATTTGGTGGAGACCAAAAACCCTCCATGGGTATTAACATCATCTCTTTTGGGTATAAATTCGGAATACCCCAGGAAGTGGACACCCTTTTTGACATAAGGTTTCTACCAAATCCATACTTTATTGCCGAACTGAGAGAGCTCAACGGCCTTGATCAGCCGGTAAAAAAGTACGTTATGGACAATCCCGTCACCAACGAACTTCTTGATAAACTTAAAGACCTTATACATTTTCTGGTTACCGAGTATCTGAAAGAGGGCCGGTCATCCCTGACCATCGGCGTCGGCTGTACCGGCGGCCAGCACAGGTCTCCGGTAATTGCAGAAGAACTGTCTCAATACCTCCGTTCAACGTTTGACCTCGAAATAAAGGTGATACACAGAGAGCTATGATTTACCTCGACCATAATGCCACAACTCCCGTTGATATGGAAGTAAGGGATGCCGTCTGTGACGCCCTGAATGTCTATGGCAACCCCTCAAGCTCTCATATAGCCGGGCAAGAGGCACACAGGCTTGTTGAAGGTGCAAGAAAAGCCGTAGCAGGGCTCATCGGGGCAAGCCCGGAAGAGATAATCTTTACCTCGGGCGGCACGGAATCAAATAATCTCGCCTTAATCGGTTTTGCACAATCCTTTGGAAAGGGACACATAATCTCCTCACGAATAGAGCATCCCTCAGTTGCAAACCCACTTAAATATCTAAAAAAACAGGGCTACGCAATCACACTCGTTGGTACAGACCATAACGGGGCGGTAAATCCTGAAGATATTTTAAAGGAAATACGGCCTGAAACCATCCTTGTAACGGTAATGCACTCAAATAATGAAACAGGTGTCATTCAGCCGATTAAGGAGATTGCTGCAATACTGAAAGAGCGGGGCATAGTCTTTCATACGGATGCCGCCCAGTCTGCCGGAAAAACACCCCTGAATATCGAGGAACTCGCCTGCGACATGGCAACACTTGTATCTCATAAGTTTTATGGCCCGAAAGGCATAGGGGCGCTCTATCTCAGGAAGGGCACAAAGCTGCAGCCCATAATGTATGGAGCGGGACATGAGAGAGGATTGAGGCCCGGAACAGAGAATATCCCTGCAATTGCCGGATTCGGCAAGGCCTCGGAAATTGCAGGAAGAGATATGGCCCGGAGGGTTGAACATACGGAGAGGGTTACCGGCATACTCTACCGGAAACTCCTTGATTTGATACCGGATATAAAACTCAACGGAAAAACTGCCCGGAGACTGCCAAACACTCTGAATATCTCAATAAAAGGTATTGTCGGCACAGACCTTGTAAACTCTCTTAAGGATACGGTTGCCATATCAGCCGGGTCTGCCTGCCATTCAGGCGCCTGCACACCCTCGGATGTCCTGCTCGCAATGGGTCTGAGCCGCAGTGAAGCCATATCAGCCGTCAGGATAAGCACGGGCAAGGATACCACGGACGATGATGTTCTAAGGGCATCGGAACTGATTGCCGGGGCTGTCAGGAAACTATAAACCAGTATCCCGGAATAAATGGTTGTTGGAAGCAATATGACAGATTCTGAACTCATTCTCGATGGACGTCGTGTCCATCTCCGATCCCGAAGTACTTCGGGACACCATCCAGGTGAAGTTACTGCGAAATTAAAACCGTTCAGACTCTATCATATCGCTTCCTTTCCCTGTTTGAGGTTTTTTATCGCAGGACCCGCAATGAGGGTTGTTTTTTCTTTGAATTTAGTGTGTGGAATAATATAGAATAGGGTATAGCATATGAGCACATCCGATATTCACGAACCCACAAACTGGTACGTTATTTACACAAAACCCTCACAAGAGGACCTTGTTGCAAAATACCTCCAAACAGCCAACTTTGATGTCCTGAACCCTGCTGTCCGGAAAAAACGTTTCTATAAGGGACGGCTGAAGATGAGAGTAGAAAAACTCTTTCCCTGCTATGTCTTTGCCAGGTTTGACCCTGAAAGAGACTACCGCCTCATCAAGTACACAAGGGGTGTCCGTTATGTCATCGGGAGCAGAACAGGAACACCCTATCTGGTGGATAAAACAATAATCGACTCCATTCACGCAAGGATGAAGGACGGGTTCATTGACCTGTCAGCCAAGGAGCTCAAACCTGGAGACAAGCTTATAATAACAGACGGCCCCATGAGTGGCTTTGAAGGTGTCTTTTTATGCGAACGGCCAAAGGACAGGGTACTTATATTGCTCAGAGAGGTCTCCTGCCGCCTGGAAATAGAGAAGCAATCCGTATCACTCGCATCCAAATAACATATCCTCATCACAACATCCTCCATTCGTCCCCTCATAATCAGCCGGTTTGTTCTGTTATTTTCAACACAGGAGAAAGTTCAGACCAAACGTTTGTCCCCAAGCTGTCAATTCTGCCAATGGGAAACATATCGCTTATATCTGACATATTTGGCCTGAAAACTATGAAAAGTTTACTTTTATT
>BTTF01000148.1:0-3775 GCA_036244995.1 bacterium
CCTGCATTGCTTCATGGGTCCTCATGATGATCGGACCTTTGCCCAGCTTCATATCTCTCATCATCAGATGGTTCCTGATGGCGGTACCCATCTTGTCGACATAGATACCGTATTTGGCCCTTGCCTCTGTAAGGGCCTCTTCATTTGCACAGTAGTCTTCACCAAGGCTGTTGGTTGCCTTTGCCTTGAAGAAGAGGAACCATGCGCCGACAGGACCATAGCCGTCCTTGAATCGTGCAGGGACAAACCTGTTCTCCATCATCGTCAGCTCAGCGCCTACCTGCATACCAAGGGCATAACCTGAACCGGCATTCCATACAGGATACCATGCCCTGCCCTTACCTTCTTCAGATGACCTTGGCTTGAAGACGTTAACTGCTCCACCGGCACCAAGGCATATTGCTTTAGCCTTAAAGAGATATATCTTGTTTTCTCTCACGCTGAAACCGGCTGCTGCTGCAACCCTGTTCTCAACATTGGCATCCTTAAAGAGCTTGACTATAAATACTCTTTCAAAATGGTTCTCTTCCATTCCGGTTGCCTTCCTGTTAATCTCAAGGGCCTTCTTGGCAGCCTCTGCAACGATAACCTTGTAGGACTCACCGTTGATCATGATCTGCCATCTGCCGGACCTGACAGGTGTTCCACCGTCCTTCAGCATTGCCTTGCCGGCATCCTTTGCCTGAAAACCGTCAAGAGAGAAACCGTCATCACCCTTCTTCCAGATAGGGAGTCCCCACTCCTCGAAAAGCTTGACTGAATCATCAACATGCCTTCCAAGGTCATAAACCAGGTCTTCCCTGATTATACCCATAAGGTCGTCCCTGACATACCTGACATAATCTGCAGGGTCGTTCTCGCCCATATAGGTGTTGATAGCTGAGAGACCCATGGCAACAGCGCCGCTTCTGTCGGTTGCCGCCTTGTCAATCATGGTTATCCTGATCCCCTGAGGAGTTGCCCAGCGTGCAGCTTCATAAACAGCGCCGCAAGCGGACATACCACCACCGATAACGAGGAGATCGGTCTCAACCTCAATAACCTCAGGCTTCTCGCAATATGAAAATGTACATGTTTCTTTTTCCATGTTTAAGCCTCCTTAATTACTTTATTGTGGGCAATGTTACGCCCGCACCCTGCTGGGTAAAATGTCCGGGCTCCTTGATCTTTGAAATATCAGCCTCGGGTTTCCCTGCATAAGGATCAACAGAACCTTCCGCAGTTGTCCTGATCGGGAATTTGAATCTCTTCAGTGTACCGTTTCTGAACTTGACCGTCCACATAATAGCGTCGGTGCCCCTGAGAGGAATAACATTTCCACCAAGGGGATTGAAATCCTGATACCCCCTGACCTCAATAGCCTGCTGAGGACAGATCTTGACACAGTTGTAACACTCCCAGCACTGATCAGCCTCCTGATTCCATGCCTTCATCCTGTCGCGATCGAGCTTCATCAGGTCGTTGGGACAGATGTACATACACGCCGTCCTTTCCTGCCCTTTGCAGCCGTCGCACTTTTCAGTAATCACATAACTTGGCATACTGAATACCTCCTCACATTAGATTTAGGTTTTACAACAAATAACGAAAAAATCGTGGACCTCTCCACCTCCCTTCACTTAATCCTGGAGATTGACGAATATAATTTTTCAATTGTCAATCGAAAATCATCAATCCTTTATGCTCCCTCTGCGTACTTGTGCATCTTTATCTCAACCTTCTCTGAAAGCCCCTGATAGTACTCGCTCAGTATCTTCAGGACCTCCGGACGGCTAAACTTGTCTGAAACCTCCTCACCCTCCGACAGCATCTTCCTCAGCTTTGTGCCACTCAGTATCAGCCTGTCTTCCTTGCTGTGCGGACATGTCTTCATTGATGCCATACCGTCACACTTGTAGCAGTAGAATGTCCAGTCGATCTTGAGGGGCTTTGTCTCAAGCGCGTCCTCGGGGATATCATCAAATATCTTCTGTGCATCAAAAGGCCCGTAGTAGTCACCCACACCGGCATGGTCACGACCGACTATCAGATGGCTGCAACCGAAGTTCTGCCTGAAGAGCGCATGCAGAAGGGCCTCTCTCGGACCTGCATATCTCATATCCAGAGGATAACCGCCAACAGTAATCGTGTCCTTAACATAGTAATTTTGAATAAGGGTATCTATGGAGGTCTGCCTGACATCTGCCGGAATATCTCCGGCCTTGAGCTTTCCGAGAAGCATATGGATATAGACGCCGTCACATATCTCTATGGCGATCTTTGTCAGGTACTCATGGGAGCGGTGCATCGGGTTGCGGGTCTGAAAAGCTGCAACAGTCGTCCAGCCTTTATCCTCAAAATTTTTCCTTGACTCCTCGGGCCTCATGTAAACACCCTTGTATTCTTCAGGGAACCTTCCCTCACTCAGCACCTTGACCGGTCCGGCAAGGTTTACCTCTCCCTGGGCCATTACCTTGGCAACCCCGGGATGCTCTATATCGTCGGTTCCAAATATCTTTTTGCATTCATGCACCTTGTCTATGGTGTATTTCTCCTTTACCGTCATTGTGGCCATTATCTCGCCGCTCTCTTCGTCTATCAGGGCAACATCCTCTCCAACCTTGATGCTGTCTGCATTGCCCTTTGTGGTGGAAAGCGTGATAGGGATCGGCCAGAAGGTTCCATCCGTCATCTTGTATTCATCACATACGCCCTTCCAGTCTTCATATCCCATAAAGCCTTCAATGGGTGTAAAACCGCCTATGCCCATCATTATCAGATCGCCGGTCTCCCTTGAGGTCATCATCACATCGGTAAGGGTCCTCGCTCTTTCTTTCTCTTCTTTCAGCTCATCGCCCTCAAGCAGCAGGGGCTTAAGCTTCTTCTCTTTACCATGTGGATTTACCAGTGCCATAAAATCCTCCTTAGTTATTTAGTCCTTGTCATACAAACACGAAAACTTACCAAACAGTCTCCGCACCTGCACTTCTTCTCCCCTATCCACCAAGGATAGAGCAGATACTGGCAAATATCTCGTCAATACCTCCGGTACCCTCAACGGTCTTTAAAATACCCTTATTTTTATAGTATTCGATAAGGGGGGCTGTCTGGGCCTCATAGACTTCAAGTCTCCTGCGGATGGTCTCCTCCTTATCATCATCCCTCTGATAGAGTTCTCCTCCACATTTATCGCAGACTCCTTCTTTCTGAGGGGATGAGAAATAGATATTGTACATCTGACCACACTGCCTGCAGGTTCTCCTTCCGGTGAGCCTCTTCATCAGGATATCCATATCAACATCTACACAGAGGGCAACCTGAAGGGGAATATTCGTTTCGTCAAGCACCTTGTCAAGCACTTCCGCCTGGGCGGTATTGCGGGGAAACCCGTCAAGGATAAAACCCTTTTTGCAGTCGTCCCGGGTAAGTCTCTCCTTGACAAGACCGATTACTACTGAATCAGGGACAAGCTCTCCCTTGTCCATACAGGATTTTGCTTCTTTTCCGAGGGTGGTACCGTCTGCAACGGCCTTTCTGAGGATATCTCCTGTGGATATCTGGGGGATGCCGTACTTTTCTACAAGCTTCTTGGCCTGCGTCCCCTTCCCTGCTCCAGGTGCACCAAGTAGTACTATTCTCATTAAAATACCTCCATTGTATAGATTTTTGGTTTACGTATCAGTTCAGGAAACGCACTATACTACATAAAGAAAAAGTTTTATTTCAAGAAAAAAATTACAATCACAACATAAGATTTTCTTATATTTTTGATGGGTTTTTTCCAATTAAGACCAAA
>BTTF01000149.1:0-3761 GCA_036244995.1 bacterium
GCGCTTCTGATCATCGGCCTTTCATATTACAAACTCGGGGATTACGATAATGCGATAAGCTTTCTTGAAGAGGCAGCAGAGAAGGACGGCAATGATTTTCCTGCAAGAAAGTTCCTTGCCTTTGCCTACTACAGGCAGGACGACCTCGGCAGAAGCCTTTCAAATGCAGAAGCCGGTCTTTCCCTGAAAGAAGACCCTGCACTGAGGAGGCTTTATGACAGGGTAAGGAAGGAGATGGAGAGGCAGGAGGATTACGTAAAAGAGGAGACCCTGCATTTCAAGGTCCTCTTCAACGGTTATGAACACGGCAGGCTGAGCAGAGAGATTTTAGGTATGCTGGAGGATGCGTACAGGTCGATAGGGAGGGAGATGAACTACTTTCCCTCTGCCCAGATAACAGTCATCCTTTACACAAAAAAGAATTTCTCCGATATCACGCAGGTGCCGGACTGGTCAGGCGGCATTTATGACGGCAAGATACGAATCCCGGTAAAAGGGCTTCAGGGGAATGAAAGGGCACTGAGAAGGGTGCTCTTTCATGAATACACCCACGCCATGATCCATTCGATTACCCGGGAATGCCCCCAGTGGATAAACGAGGGACTGGCAGATTATTTCTCGGGTGGATATACCGAAACGGTCGGTCAGGTCATTCCGCTCAGGTCCCTTGAGGGCTCGTTCCTTGGTTTTGACAGGAAGATAGTCGGCATTGCTTACAGGGAGAGTTATTCGGCAGTCTCATTCCTTGTGGAGAGATACGGCCTCTACAGGATGAAAGAGTTTCTTGTCTCTCTCTCCGAAGGCAAAGACCTTGATCAGGCTTTCTCGTCAACCTTTCCCATGACTTATGATGAGTTTGTCTCAACGTGGGGCAGGGAGTAAGGATTGGAGTGATGGAGGGTTGGAGAGACTGAAACCTTGACAAGAAAGGGATACAAAATTTTATAGTATATGATATTTCTGTAGTTCGGTTTTCAAGAAAAGGAGAATAGATGGCAAGCACACATAGACTTCCTGTTGGCTCATGCCGGGCAATACTGGAAACAGCCCTGTATGCCAATTCCGCAAGAAAGACCTCAATGGCAGAGATATATAAACTCTCAACCACACAGCCTGAGATAATAGTAACATCAGAGCCCATGTACAAACCCGAACAGATTGGCCTGCCAAAGAATGCCAGGGTGCTCGTCTCACAGGACGGCAGGGTGGTGGGACGTACTGCCAGGGCGAGGAGACTCGTCAGGGAGATGGGTAAGGACAAGGAGATGTACCTGGGCATTCTGCGTGAGGCTGTCTATCAGTTTAATCGCAGAGAGGGTCTCTGGCTTGAGGGCATTGTTGGATTGCATACGGATTTCATGCTTAAGGCCCACCTTCTGAGTCCTGCAATAGATGCAAAGAACATGCTCGACTGGGGTCTGAACTTTACCCCCTGGATGGAGCCCTGGATAAAGCTTTTTAAGGAATCACGGCTGCTTGATGAGCCGGACATCCTGGTCTTTGCAGACCCTGAATGGAGCCATCCGGATTTCCCCGACGGGCTCGTGATCGTGGACGAGGCCGAGAACTGTGTGGCAATACTCGGTATGCGTTATTTCGGAGAAAGGAAGAAGGCAACCCTTACCCTTGCCTGGAGCTGTGGTGTAAGGCACAATATGGTGGCCTGCCACGGGGGCATCAAGAAGATCGGCAACAAACCTCCGGTAGCGGTTTTCGGGCTTTCGGGATCAGGAAAATCATCCATAACAAACAGCCATGATCATGCCGGAACCCTCACGAAGTCCGAGAAGGTAACGGTTATTCACGATGATGCCTTCCTCATAGACCTTGACAACAATGTATCAGTTTCCCTTGAGCCGAGCCTCTTTGACAAGACAGACGCGGTTGAATTCCGTGATCCCCAGATAAAGTTTTTTTATACTGCCCAGAACGTGGCTGTAACCATGCTGCCTGACGGCACCAAAAGACTCGTTCCCTATGATGTAAGGAACCGTAACGGCCGTTGTATAAAATCACGCGACATGTTCAACCACGACAATGCCTGTGAAAAGCCCGGCAAGGTTATCTGGCTGCAGAAAGACCCGAGCCTGCCCCCGATATGCAGGGTAAAGTCAGTAGGGCTTTCCGTCACAATGGGCGCATCCCTCTCCACCATGCGGGCAAAGGGGGTTGAGAACGTTGACCCAAAGGAATTGAAGAAGCTTGTCATAGAACCATTTGCAAATCCGTTCAGTGTCCACCCGCTTATCTGGGATTGCCAGCAATTCAAAAAGCTCTTCAAGATGGGCACAGAGTGTTATATCATGAATACATACGCCTTTGGAATGCCTGAAAGCCTTACGGATATTCCCAAGGAACTCTCTTTGAAGATCGTAACAGAACTTGTAAGGGAGAACATTGAGTGGAAGGACTGGAAGTCTTTCCAGGGATTGCAGGTACCAAAAAACGGCAAGGAACTCTTTGGCTCTGATTATGACAAAAAGTACAAGCCCGCAAAGGATAATGAATACCTTGAATACCTTCGTGCCAGGATGCAGGACAGGATAACCTACCTCTCAAACAGGAGGGATATCGACCACGATATGGAGAGTGCCTTTATAGACCCCCTGGTTGAGGCAAGGACTGTAATTGACCGGAGACTCCATCCAATTTAAACCCGACTTACGCAAAGGCATCGGTTCACAGCTAACACACCTGTTTTTGTAACAATTCTCTATGGAGAATACCTTGATAGTATAAACAGGATGAACATGATATAAGAGAGTTAAGGGGTTCAGGAGTGGCGGAGTTGAGGGCACATAGAGCATAGCGTTCAAAGATAAGACGCATAGCGCATAGCGTGCAGGATATGGGACTCTTAACGCTTTGCGCCATGCGCTCTGCGTTATCCTGTTAATCCTGTCTGAAAATAGCTGTACAGTTAAGCTGTACTTTATAAATGGATATTGTTAATATAATAAGACAGGTCATTCTTATGGCTGTGCCCATACTGCTGGCGGTTACATTTCATGAACTCGCCCATGGTTATGTGGCCTACAAGCTCGGAGACCCAACTGCCAAGGATGCCGGAAGACTGACATTAAACCCCTTAAAACACCTCGACCCTCTTGGAACCCTTGTCTTTATTGTTACCCGCATGATAGGCTGGGCAAAGCCCGTCCCTGTTAATCCGTATAATTTAAAGGATCCAAAAAGGGACATGATGTGGGTCTCAATTGCAGGGCCTGCCGCGAATATGGCCTTGGCAGTGGTTTCGGCAATCCTTTACAAGCTTATGCTGACAATGCCTGTAACGGATCCCATTCTGGTGAAGAGGATACTTCTTCCCCTTGCAATGATGTTACAGATGAGCGTGGTGTTAAACATAGGACTTGCCGTATTTAATATAATCCCCATCCCACCCCTGGACGGAAGCAAGATACTGATGGGACTTCTGCCCGCAAGACAGGCAATAGCCTACAGCCGCATTGAACCCTACGGGTTTTTTATCCTCCTTGCCCTCATTTTTCTCAAGATAACTGATTACGTAATATTTCCCATAATCATATTTCTGAGAAACCTGCTCATTTAGGTGTCTCTTCTGTAGAAAAGCCCACCCCTTGTCTCCGGATTTCCCGGTTCGTCAACCCGGATACACTCCTATGGAATTGACATGGATTATACGCATTGCGTCTTTCCCGATGTTGCAGCATAAGTACAAAAAACAATAATTTTCCCCATGTAAAATAGCCGGTTATAGTTGCATATGTTTCTAACGTGTG
>BTTF01000150.1:0-3716 GCA_036244995.1 bacterium
TGTGTACCTCAGGCTACTGAGGGAAAAGAGGGCATTACTTTTTGACGCAGGTGATATAGGTCGTCTGTCAGCCAGGGAGATACACAAGATAACAGATGTATTTGTAACACATACCCATATCGACCATTTTGTTGGGTTTGACAGGCTCCTGAGGGTGATACTCAGGAGAGAGAGACCCCTCAGGGTTTATGGCCCGGAGGGTATAACCAGGTGTGTGGAGGGTAAACTGAGGGGATATACCTGGAACCTTATAGAGGAGTATCCGGTCAGTCTTGCTGTTCACGAAGTGTCGGACTCTTCAGTTACTGTAACAGAGTTTTCTGCAAGGAATGGCTTTCAGAGACTTGATACCGGCATTACGGAAAACCCGGAAACCATACTGAACGAGCCGCTCTTTTCAGTGAGAGCCGTCTGTCTCAGGCATGACATTGCTGTTCTTGGCTTTTGCCTTGAGGAGGGTGTCCACATAAACATAGATAAGGCGGCGCTCCTTGAGAGGGGGCTTCCGGTTGGTCCGTGGCTTTCCGACTTCAAGGCTGCAATAAGGGAGGGGAAGAAAGAGTTTGCCGTGGTTATTGAAGGCCGTAAATATTCAATGGATGAACTTGGCGATATTGTGAGAATCACCGATGGGCAGAAGGTCTCCTATGTTATGGATATTTCGCCATCTGCGGAGAACATTGAGAGGGTGGTGGAGCTTGTCATGGGCTCACATACCCTGTATATTGAGGCCTATTTCCTGGACGAGGACAGGGAGAGGGCATTTCAGAGAAACCATCTGACTGCACGAATGGCAGGTGAGATAGCAGGCCGGGCAGGTGTAAGGGAGGTTATCCCCATGCACCTGTCACCAAAATACAAGGCATTTCCTGAAAGGATAATGGAGGAGGTGATGAGTGCGTTTACACATTAAACCTGAAATTAATAATATCGCCGTCCCGGACCTCATAGGTCTTTCCTTCAAGTCTTACAAGTCCTTTCTCTCTGGCAACTGCCATTGAGCCTGACTCAATGAAATCCTTAAAAGAGATGACCTCGGCCCTGATAAATCCCCTTTCTATATCAGTATGGATTTTGCCTGCCGCCTTCCGGGCTGTGGTGCCTTTCCTGATTGTCCAGGCCCTCACCTCATCCTTGCCGACAGTATGGAATGAGATCAGGCCGAGGTGGTCATAACAGATACGGATAAGCCGGGCCATTGCGGGTTCCTTAATGCCAAGGTCTTTCAGGAACTCTTCTGCCTCATCCTGACCCAACTGGGCTATCTCCATCTCTATTTTGCCCGAAAGGGCTACCACAGGAAGCTCAAACCTTTTCCGGAGCTGCTCCACAAGGGCAGAGCCTTTTTCAGAGCCTATGTCGTCCTCGTGAAGATTCAGAAGCATAACTTCCGGTTTTATGGAGATAAACTGAAGGTGTCTCAAAGAGAGTACCTCATCCTCGTTAAACGCAACTCTCCTAACGGGAATCTCTTCTTCAAGCGCTTCCTTGCATCTCAGGAGCACTGCCCGTTCTTTTTCATCCTGTTTCTTTCCCTTTCTTGCACCTTCCTCCATTCGCTCAAGCCGTTTTTCCACGAGTTCGAGGTCCGAAAATATCAATTCGAGTTCAACTGTTTCGGCGTCCCTCAAAGGGTCGACATTTCCCGTGGGATGGATTATTGATTCGTCCTCAAAGGCCCTTATAACGTGTACCACGGCATCTACATCCTTTATCAAGTCCAGCACCTTGCGGTTCTGCTGGGGGTCGCCCTTTGTTATTCCCAGGTAGTCTATGTATTCAACAGTTGCAAGTGTGACCTTTTTGGGCTGGTATATCCGGGTTAGCCTCTCCACCCGCTCATCGGGTACCTTCACAACACCGACATTGGGTTGTGCCTCTGTAGTCGGGTAAACAGTGGTAGGGATGTTCTGGCCGGTAAGTGCGTTAAAGATCGTAGTCTTACCCGAGTTTGCAAGTCCAATAATACCTATCTTCATCTATCTTCTCCTTTTCCCAGACGTTTTATTAGAAGCATTATACAAATTTAGCCGCAGATTTGCGCAGATTCAGGCAGATTACAAGGAAGATACCAGGATAAAAAACTTTTCTGAAATCAGCGCATATCTGCGTTTATCTGCGGCTGAAGTCAGGTCTTTATCTTAGTTTCCGCCTCGGATTTCCTCAGGTACGCGGGTCTCAGCTTCACGGGGTCTGAGAACTCTCCTTTTTCAGCCTTTTGCAGACCGATAATACAGAGGGCTGACGGCAATGGATGCATAAGATTCTCACCCGGGAAATGGGCCTTCTCTCCAAGGGTACTTAGAATAGCATCTTTATAAAGTGCGGCGCCACTCCCTGTGAATACGGTCTCTTCCCTTATTAGGGCTAAAATGGATTTTATGTCAAAGGCAGACTCGGGTACAAGCTTTCTGAGCCCCCCTTCAGTCCATCTGAACAGCCCCCCGTAAACTTCTTTTCTCCTTGCATCAAGCAGGGGACAGATCAACTTTTTTGTAAAGGGAAAAGATGAGGTAAATGCCTCAAGAGTGGATACGGCTACTATGGGTTTGTTGGTTGCAAAGGAAAGGCCCTTGACTGTACTGAGGCCAACCCTCAGACCTGTAAAAGAGCCGGGCCCGATGGCAATTGTATAAAAATCTATCTCATTGAATCCGGTACTGCAATGGTTGAGCAGGAAGTCAGTGCTCTTCATGATCTGCTCGGAATGGGTCCGCCCTGTTCCAAGACGTACCTCTCCCTTGAGACCCGAGTCACTGTCAAAGAGAGAAATCCCCCCCACCGGTGTGGAAGTATCAATAGCAAGTGTCAGCATAACAGGATTAAGTTAAAATTATTGCGGGTAATTTTTCAAGGAGTTTATTCGGTGCTATCTGATTTTCAGCTTTGTGAGGATAATTCCCGGATATTTATTCAGGGGATTACTCCTTGAAAGAGTAGGGAAGATGGGTCTCTTTCTCATCCCGAGAACTTGCAATCCAGAGGCAAGTTCCCGGTTTTCGGGGTCAAAAGACAGGCCCTTCCGGAATGCTTCAATAGCATCTTTTTTCAAGTTTGATATGACATAGGTCCTGCCAAGATTTAAATAGAAGAGTGAATAAGGAAAGTCGGTATCGGGGGGGTCGTATTCCGTCAGTCTTTTTATCGCTTTCTTACAGATTTCCAGACCCTTATCGTAGTCTTTATCAACAGTTGAAGTCAGATATCCGTGGTAAGAAATCAAAAGGAGGTCTTCAGGAAATTCCGTAAGGGCCTTTCCGGTTGCATCCATTGCACGGGAAAGCTCTCTTTTCTTAATCAAACGTTTAATTTCCCTGAAATATGCTATCCGTGTCTTATTGGCTGGTTCCTCTTCCTTTACTTTTTTTATTGCCCTGCTGTGCTGACTATCAATAAGCTTTGACAGTTCACTCTTTTCCCTTACAGATGTGGTAATCTTTAAGGTCTCTATGTGGACTCCTTCCAGATATATGGTGGTTTTTATGGTAACAGGTTCACTTCCATGTAAATCTGTAATAATATAGAATGGTTTGCCTTGATGTTCTATCTTGGTGGAGAAGTCAGAGAATTTCCTGGAAATGATATTTACAACATCCTCTTTTCCCATATTTAATTTTACAATCATACAGTATCTTTGTCAAGGCTGTTTACAGGTTTAGCACTCTTTACGGCCAATGCATTCTATAGCAAAAAGCGGTCTTTTTATAGTAAGATTG
>BTTF01000151.1:0-3688 GCA_036244995.1 bacterium
GACCGGCAGGCTAAAGTGGACTCGGATACCAGACTATAAGAATATTTTTGAGGCCCCATTCTGCTCAAAGGGGGGCAGGTTTGAAAGGATAAAGACATTCATCTACATGTTATTGACAGCGAAGCTCTCAAGTTTCCGTGTTTCCATCTTTATTTATTCGGGAGGGGGGAAAAGAAGTTGCAAAATCCCGTGTGATTGTATTATATTATATACAGGATAGTTGCAAGGAAGACGAACGAAGACTATTAGGTAACTCATCATCAGAGCAACATATAATCTGAATTTTTTATGTTTCTGCCATTGAAAATCAAAGATAGAAAAATAGATGTGCCAATCATTCAGGGAGGCATGGGAATCGGCGTCTCCCTCTATCCGCTGGCTCGTGCAGTTGCAGCCGAGGGAGGGGTTGGTATAATCTCCAGTGCAGCAATCGATAGACTGCTGTCCAAACGCAACGGGAAGAAGTACAATACCTACGAGGCGGTCTATGAAGAGATATCGCTTGCCAGGTGCGAGGGCGGTGTTGTAGGTATAAATATAATGGTGGCACTTGGACGTCACTACGAGGATTCTGTGAAAGGCGCGATTGATGCCGGTGCCGACATGATCATCTCCGGTGCCGGGTTGCCAATGTCACTGCCGTCAATTGCACGGCCCAGGCACACTGCCCTGATTCCTATTGTATCATCAGCCAGGGCGCTCAGGATAATCTGTAAGAGGTGGCAACGTCAGGGGTATCAGCCGGATGCTGCGGTACTGGAAGGTCCACTTGCCGGTGGCCATTTGGGTTTCCAATGGGAACAAATCGACCTTGAAGAGAATCTCCTGGAGAACCTGCTCCCTCCGGTTAAGGATGTAGCACGTCAGTACGGTGATTTTCCGATAATCGTTGCCGGTGGTATTTATACAAATGCCGATATCAAACGCTTTCTGGACCTTGGAGCTGACGGGGTTCAGATGGGCACACGTTTTCTCGGGACTTTAGAGAGTTCCGCCACACCGGAATACAAGGCTGCCCTGCTTCAGGCCGGTCAGGATGACATAATTGTGAAAATGAAACCAGGCTCGCCCTGTGGTTTGCCGATAAGGTTGATCAAGCAGTCACCCATGTATCAGGAAGCATTAGTGCGTGGCCGTCAGCCAAAATGCGATAAGAGTTATGTTCTTACAAAAGATGAGGAAGGCAGGTATACCCGCTGTCCGGCAAAGGAGAGCAATGAGTCTCACTTTTGTATCTGTAACGGGTTGTTAAGTTCAGCCGGCTACAACCCCGACAAGGAGAAGCCGCTATATACTGTGGGTACCAATGCTTACCGTGTAGACCGCCTGATGTCGGTACATGAATTGATGAATGAACTTAAGGGGGTTGCGTCCCATCCTGCTGTTGAGACGGCGAAGCGGTAGTCACTCTTCTTCGTCATCTTCGTCATCATCCTTGTAATTCCTCTTTTTCATTATGAGTTTTATGAAGCCGGCTACCGTTATCAGGGCGGCAAGGAAGAAGAGTAAATCGTAAAGGTTGTTGCTCAGATATGTAACCCATGTAATCCTCTTTCCAAGCTGCTTATGCCACTTTATCTCAAGCTCCTGAAGCGGGGTTTTAAATGCCTTCTGAATTGCAGCATCAACATCATCCCCATCTCTCAGGTTATTCAGTACCTCAAGCACTCCGTTGCTGCCATATTTCCTGCCCATGTATTCCACGATGCTCTTGCTCTCTTCATAGGCCAGTAACAGGGACTTTTCCTCTTTTGGAAATCCCTCTGTAAGGGCACTGATCGGGATAAATCTCCCTGACAGTGTGGCATCCTTGAGGGGTGACCGCCTTGTATTCATGATTATCTCTGATATACCACCACTTACCCACTGAGATATGCCTTCATCAAGCCATCTGGGCAGGTTTCCCTCCCTGATGTAATGATGCAGAAGGAGGTGGCACAATTCATGTCTGAGGGTTATTCCGAGAGTAAAGGGGTGTGTCTTCATCTTTGAGTAGTCTATAACTATCAGATTTTTACGAGGGACGGCAAAGGCGACAAATTGGTTATTGCCGGTCATTTTCCGGAATGTTTTGCTCTCTTTTATTAACAGGACGGTTGGCCTGAAGGTCACTCGCCAGCCAATGGTCTTTTCCAGCCCGGCCTTTATATCCGGATAGATATTCTCGACTTCTTCAGCGGCATTTTTAAGTGGTTTCTCAAACTGAACAATGATTTCCCTGTTCCGGATGAGCCCAAGCTCTATCTGTTCGGCATACAGGGGAGGAGAAGGTGTAATGAGGATAATAAGTAGTGACAAAAGAACGGTGATTTCCGTTCCCTTTGTCCACCCTTTAATCCCCCCCCTGCGCGGGGGGAATAGAGAGTGACCAACAATTAACCTAAGACTTTGATTTATCAACAAGTTTCTCTTTTTTCAGCCACGGCATCATGCTGCGGAGGCGGCTGCCTACTTCCTCTACCGGGTGTTCCTTGCCCTTTTGTGTAAGGGCGTTGAATACGGGTTTGTCAGCCCTGCACTCCAGTATCCATTCCCTGGCGAACTCGCCTGACTGAATCTCCGAGAGGATTTTTTGCATCTCTGCCTTAACAGACTCATTTATGACCCTTGGCCCCCTTGTGAGGTCACCATACTGGGCCGTGTTGCTTATGGAGTAACGCATATTTGAGATACCCCCTTCGTATATGAGGTCAACTATCAGCTTCACCTCATGGAGACACTCAAAATATGCCATCTCCGGCGCGTAGCCGGCCTCAACGAGTGTCTCGAAACCCGCCTGTATTAAGGCGGAAACCCCCCCGCAGAGGACTGCCTGTTCACCAAACAGGTCTGTCTCGGTCTCTTCCCTGAAAGTGGTCTCAATAATTCCAGCCCTTCCTCCTCCTATGGCAGAGGCATAGGCAAGCCCGATATCTTTTGTATTGCCTGAAGGGTCCTGGTGGATGGCTATGAGGCAGGGTACGCCGCTTCCCTTTGTATATTCGCTCCTCACCAGATGTCCGGGTCCCTTTGGGGCGACCATGAAGACATTGGCATCATTCGGTGGTGCTATCTGACCAAAATGGATGTTAAACCCATGGGCAAAGGTAAGATAGGCTCCCTGCTTCATGTTTGGTGCGATTTCATTCCTGTAAAGCTCCGCCTGAGACTCATCCGGCAGGAGTATCATTATAATGTCCGATACCTTTGACGCCTCAGCCGGGGTCATAACAGTAAAGCCGGCAGCCTCGGCCTTGGCCCGGCTTCCGCCCTTCCTGATGCCGATGACTACGTCCATACCGCTGTCACGGAGATTGTTGGCGTGGGCATGTCCCTGACTGCCGTAACCCATTATGCAGACTTTCTTCCCCTTAAGTACCTCGGGGTTTGCATCTTTATCATAGTAAACCTTGATCATAAAAAAACCTCCTCAGATAGATTTATTGTTTGCTTTTGAACATCCTATTATATTACAGAGCGTTCTATAAAAACCACATGAATTTTTTTATCCCACCAACTTACCCGGTTCCTGCCAGCCAGCCTGTTAGCTTGTTATTAAACCGGCAGATAAAAGCAGGGATTTTAAAAGGCACACACCCCTTAATCCCCTCTTGATAGAGGGGAAAGCAGAGGATTTACAGATAAGGGGCGGAACGGAAAGAGGGAAGGGCGTGCAAGCTGGTAAACAGCCATGAGAAAGCAGGAAGCA
>BTTF01000152.1:0-3545 GCA_036244995.1 bacterium
GAATACATAAACTCTGCACTTCAAGGCTCAAGGATATTGGGCGAGGACGGCTACTATGCAATCCCCTGGGTCCTTGACATCAGGACGTGGTTTTACAACAGGGAGCTTTTCGAGGAGGCAGGGATAAAGTCCGAATCCCTCAAGACCCTGGATGATCTGGAAAGGGCCTGTGGAAAATTTAAGGCAAACGTAAAAGAGAAGGGTGTCTGGTTTATCGGAATACCGACTTCCGGGGATGATTACAGCACCCTGCATAGCGCCATGACGTGGATATGGGGGTGGGGTGGAAGCATTGTCAACGGCAAAGGTTTTCCGGGGATTGGGGGTGAGCGCGCGATAGAGGGGATGAGCAGGTATGTTGGACTTGCAGTGAGGGGTTGTGCCCCACTGAAAGGCGGAGACGGTAAGGCCCTCCGTCTTGTTGACATTGAGACCGATTTCCTGAAGGGTAAATACGCAATGATATTCATAGGTCCCTGGATTCTGGATGCAGTGGCAGGGGCTGAAAGACCTGACCGGTTTGTGAACGCGGGTTCCATGTCAGGACCTGCCGTATCTTCTGGAAACATCTTTACCGGTGGCAGTCAACTGGCCTTGATAAACTCACCCCGCAGTCCCATGGAAGAAGAGGCGTCAAAGGAACTCATGAAATTCCTTTCTTTCAGGGGTAATTCCGGCGCTGGGCTCTCTCCGAGGATAGGGAACTTTGAAGCCCTCCTCAAAGACCCGAAACTTCGCACCTATCCCCTCACCCTGATCAGGCAGGAGTTCCGTGCCTATCCGAGCATTCCGGAGTGGGGAGAGGTTGAGGGGATAATGGTCAGGCACGTTGCAAATGTTTTTAAGAGGGTTGGAGAAGGTGAAGGCCGCAGAGATGTGATAACATCTGAGTTCGGAGTGGCACGGCAAGAGATTGCACGGAGCATGGGAAGTGAGAGGCTGCCTCAATGGGCTGTTATTGCAATAGTCGTGTTTATCGGTGGCGCCCTGTTTTTCCTTGCGTGGTTCTTCCTGAAGAGGAGACCTTCCAGTATGGAAGTGGTTGATGCTGTAAGGAAGTTTCACAGGATAAAGGATGTGCTGCACAGGGCAAAGGTCTGGAAGGGGTGTATGAAGGATGATGAGGAGGTTTCAAGGTTCAGGGGGCTCCTCTCAGGACATCTCAAAACCGCACTGGAGGAATCCCTGAGATTGAAGACCTCCGGGCCTGATGGGATGACGAGGATACTGGATTCAGGCAAGGCCGTAATAACGGGATATCAGGAGCGGGTCGGAAAAGAATCCCCAACGCGTGAGGAATACGAGGCGGTCCTCATCGATTACTTTGAAAGCAGGATTCGTCCCCTTATCGACGAGATGTCAAGGGTGTTGAAGGAGGAGTACTACGTTGACTGCGAAAGGCTGGAGGCCATAATCAGGGAGTTGAGGCGAAGCCTTGATTTTGAGTACGACTTCCCGGCGAGCATGAAAAAGAGCGATACCATGGTGGTAAGCCCGGATGATCTGAGGAGTTGTCTTGGAAATCTCCTTCAGAACGCCCAGGATGTGGTCAGGGAAACAGACAACCCACAGATCAGTGTGAGTATCTCTGTTTCAGAGGAATTCATATGTATAGCGGTCAAGGACAATGGAAGGGGGTTCCGGTCGGGTTTTCGGGGTCGGGGTCACGGGCTTGGCGATGTGGAGAGGAGCCTGGGTAGGTGGGGCGGTGAGCTCGTTATTGCTGAAGGAGATGATGGCAAGGGGACGGTTATGACGTTAAAGATCAGGAAATTTTAGGGGAGGGGAGGACTGATGAGACCGAGGTTATTGGTTGTGGATGACGAGATTGGCGTTGTGCAGAGTCTCAGCAAAAGTTTGAGTGGTGCTGTCAGTGAGGGGGTGCTGGAGGTTCACCACTGTCTCACGTTCAGGGATGCGGAGAGGTTTATTGAAGGCAGTCTGCCGGAGATAGCGGTTATAGACCTGAACCTGCCTCAGACAGAGGGAGGAATAGTCATAGACGGGCTCGGAAGGGAGTTGATAGAGGTTATAAGAGGAGCCTCGACGAGGACGAAGATCATCATGATTACCGGAGAGACGAACCGGTGCGTTCAGGACAAGTACCTGAACGAGGACTTTCTTAAGGGGGTGAACGACTTTGTCCTTAAAGAGAGCAGGACTCCGTGGATAAGAACACTGACTGAGAAGATACTTTACCTCGCAGACCTCTTTATAAAGGCTGAAAAGTTCCTGGTAAGGGAGATTTCAGACCGTATCGTGTTATTCAATCTTGACGAGGGAGTGACGGAGTATTTCAGGGATAAATTCAGTTACGACTTTGTAATGCCCCTGTCCCTTGAGGATGCGATTGATGCTTGCGAGAGGAGCCCTGTCTGTGCCGGAGTTGTGGGTGTTGATGACAGGGTGGGATATACCTTTATAAGGAGATTCCTCAAACACAGGAAAGACATCCCCCTTGTAGCTGTTACAACTATGACGGATGTCGACGGTTTTGAGGCGTTGAAGGAAGCCATGAAGGAAGGGGCGGTGTCGGGTGCAAGGCTGCTTGACAATGACGACTATATTGAGGAGGCGCTTAAGCGGGCTATGGAGTTGAGGCGGGGGAAACTCGGGAAGTTTTCAGAGCTTATCGGAAACCATCCTGCCCTGGTGAGGGCCATTGGGGTGGCGGAGATCGCAGCAGAGGGTGATTCCCCGGTGATGGTCATCGGTGAGAGCGGTACTGGAAAGGAGTTGATCGCCAGGGGGATTCACAGTCATTCGGGCAGAAAGGGAGAGTTTGTGGCTATCAACTGTGCCGCCATTCCGGAAAACCTGATCGAGAGTGAACTTTTTGGCCATGAAAGAGGCGCCTTCACTTCTGCGGTTATTTCGAAGAAGGGACTCTTTGAAGTGTCTGACAGGGGGACCCTGTTTCTTGACGAGATAGCCGAATTGCCGCTTCAGTTGCAGACCAAGCTTCTCAGGGTGCTGGAGACGAGGAGTATCAGGAGGATAGGCGGCAGTGAAGAGATTGCCGTGGATGTGAAGGTTATTACAGCCACCAACAGAGACCTCTCAGCTCTTGTCGGGGAGGGCTGTTTCAGGAATGACCTTTACCAGAGACTGAATGTCTTTTCCGTTCGGTTACCGTCCCTGAGGGACAGGAAGTCGGACATTCCAAGACTTGTCTATTACTTTATCTCCGACTTCTCCGACAAGTACGGAAAAGGGGTTATAGGCATCGAGGAGGAGGCCCTTGAAGTTGCTCAGGAGCAGTCCTGGTCCGAGGGTAATGTTCGGGGGCTCAGGAATTTTATAGAAAAGGTCATAGCCTCCATTCCCGTGAACAAGGAGGTTATAGGAGTGGATGATCTCCTGGATGAGATACCTTTCATAAGCTTATCTGAACCGGAGAAGGATTCTTACGGGGCGATTTTCCACAAGGGTTTTAGCATCAAGGACGTTGAACAGTGGGCCAAGGCTGTTGCCTGCATTGAACACCTTAAGGAGGTCCTCCGGGAGTTTGACTCCCTCAAGGTGGGAGAGCGCGAAAGGCAAGA
>BTTF01000153.1:0-3474 GCA_036244995.1 bacterium
CTATTCTCCTTTAAAATACGGTATTTTCAGACAGGATTAACAGGATACTTTTTAAATCCCGTCTATCACTCCTTCTAAATCCTTACCCTTGAAGGCATCGTGAAAAGCGCATGGCACATAGCGTTAAGGATAAAACGTTAAGGACAAAGCGCATGGCGCATAGGGCATAGAGTTAAGGATAAAGCCTAAAATCCCCTACCCTCTGCGCCTTATCTTTAAACGCCATGCTCTATGCGTCTTATCCTTAGCGCCCTACTCTCTTCTCCCCTCTTATAATTATATGTTCTGGAGTGCGGGCAAAAAAACAGTTACTATTTTATACTTAGACTTGCCCTTAATGTCAAGACAGATGACGGAATCCTGAAGATGAAATTAGTCAAGAACTGCGGAAGAGCCTTCTTTTCCTGCCGGAAACTCAATAATAAAGGTCGCCCCTTCACCTAAAATCCCTTCAGCCCATATATTCCCGTTATGCTCCTTCACAATACCGTGAGATATTGAAAGCCCCAGACCTGATCCCTTATTTACCGGTTTTGTGGTAAAGAAGGGATCAAATATCCTTGCAAGTGCATCCTCTGATATCCCCATGCCACTATCGGATATTTTAATTACAACCATCCCCCGGTCCCTGTCATAATGGGTATGCAAAGAGATAAGCTTTTCCTCCTTGCCCGAGTTAAGCACAGCATACTCTGCATTTACAAGTATGTTCATTATTACCTGCTGTATCTGTTGTGGATCAATGGATACAATCGGCAGATCATTGTAATCCCTTACAATCTGAAAACCATTCGACCGAAGCCAGTAAGACCTGAGCTCAATTGCACTGTCAATAAGTTCATCCATACGGATATATGACCTCTCAGGGGGACTCTGCCTTGAAAAGGCAAGGAGGTTTTCCACAATCTTCTTACACCGTTCTGCAGCAGAGTATATCTTGTCAAGCTCTTTCTTTAAAACCTCATCTTCCGTCTTCATTGTTAAAAGTTCGGAATATCCAAGTATCCCGGTAAGGGGATTATTTAACTCATGTGCCACCCCTGAAACCAGAAGCCCAAGCGATGTAAGTTTATCTGCATGGTAAAGTTGCTCTTTCAACCTCCGCATCTCCGTTATGTCTTTAAGGATATGAACTGTTGCATTCTTCCCATTGGGCAGTGTTACATGAAAACCACTTACAAGGAACACCTTACCATCACAGGTAATCTCCTCAGTGTAGGCCTTTCTGTTTTTGTACAGAGCCTCAATGCAGAATTTGGGAGAAAGCTTGGCCTGCAAATCAAAACAGCTCCTGCCGATAATCTTTCGCGGATGCAGACCACAGCTCTCTGCAAAGGCAATGTTACACTTTATTATCCTGAAATCATCGTCTACAACAAAGACATAATCGGATATTGCATCAAAAGTCTCCTGCCAGAGTTTCTGACTCTTTGATATCAGGTCGAAAAGAAAGCTGTTTTTTATGGCAGACACACCTGCATCCAGAAAAATCTCGAGGGAGTTTATATCAGGCTCTGAAAACTCCCTCTCTATAAAGGAGGCAAGGAAGAGCACTCCCTTCCTGTCAGTCATAATATTCACCGGAGTACAGATGAGGCTCTTCACTTTATATCGCCGTAACTTTTCAAACAGGTCGGCATGTTCTTCAATGTCTCTTATAATTGTCGTCTTTTTAATCTGACGGGCAAGGTCAGAGCAGAACGGTTCACCATCAAGTTCAATATTGATCCGACTCATGCATCTGAGTTTATCATCATCAATAAGTGCAAAAACCCCGGCATCTACTGAAAGAAGCTTCATCCCCCCCTTAACCAGGGTATTGATGGCATGGTCAACACTGAGGTTCCGGTTTATCTCTTTAATAAGAGAGTTTATCAGTAAAAGCCTTTCGTTGAACTCCATCATCTGCCTCTGTATTTTTCGGATATCATTGTCAAACCTGAACCTTTCTATACACAGCGTCACAAATTATTGCACATCTTGTGTCATTCCCGCTCCGGTTCTCCCTATCACTACAAGTGTAACAATTAAACTGATTATAACATCTTTGCTTCCCGATCTGTCAGGATCACTATATCAACACGTCTGTTTTTTGCCCTGCCCTCAGGAGTGGTATTCTCCCTGAGGGGCTTATATTCACCATAACCTGCAACAATGAATCTCTCAGGCGACAGACCAAATTTTTCTATAAAGAGTCTCAATACAGAAACAGCACGCAGGGTTGAGATCTCCCAGTTTGATCTGTAACGGGAACTTCTGACCGGCAGATTATCCGTATGTCCTTCTATTAACACCTTGTTTGGTATTCCCTTGAGAATTAAAGACAATTCCGCCATAACCTTTAATGACGACTCTTTTATCTCTACGGAACCAGAGGCGAAAAGGGAGCTATCACCAAGGGAAACAATTACACCCCTTTCATCCCTCCGGACATTAAGGTCCCTGCTGAAAGAGCCAACAACTCCCCTCAGCTCAGACTCAATCCTTTCAGAAATCTGCGAAGGCTTGCCCAGCTCGGGAATCACGGTACTGCTCCGACTCGAGGTTTCCGTTCCCATAGCAGCATTCAGAGAATTTACGAATTTGCCAAGCTTCTGCGTATCTACAACACTTATAGCATAAAGGGTAGTAAACAAGGCAAAAAGGAGGGTTATAAAATCAGCATACGATACAACCCATCTGTCAGGGCTGTCATTATCCTCAATCCTTTTTCTTCTCATAACAGGCTCACCTATCTTCACCTCTCAATAAAGGCAAGTAGTTTATCTCTGAGATAATGCGGATTAATACCTGACTGAATGCCGACAACCGCCTCCACTATCATGGCCCTGAATTTAATCTCCTTCATCAGGTTATTTTTCAGTTTTTTTGATATGGGTAAAAGCAGGAGATTCGCCACCCCCACACCATACACGGTTGCAACAAAGGCAACCGCAATCCCCTGCCCCAATTTTGCAGGGTCGGAAAGATTTTGCATTACTTGAATCAGACCGATTACCGCACCGATAATCCCAATTGTCGGAGCAAAACCACCTGCCGTCTCAAAGACCCTTGATTGCCTCAGCCTGGTATCCTCAAAGGTTATATTCTCTTCCTCCAGGGTTTCACGCAGTAGCCCCGGGCTGATTCCGTCAATTGCAAGGGAGAGTGTTTTTCGGAAAAAAGGGTCATTTATTTCCACAAGATGGGGTTCGATCGCAACGAGCCCCTTTTTTCTTGACAGATGTGCAAGAGATACTATCTGATTTATACAGGCCTCGTAAGCGGGAGCCTCATTTTTAAAAAAAACATCCTTAAGTGATCCAAGCGCAAACAGAACATCCTGAAGTGTGAAGCTCAGCAGCGTGGCCCCAAGTGTACCGCCAAAAACTATGAGCGCTGCTGCCGGCTGTAAAATAAACGTTATACTTCCACCCTCCAGCAGGGTACCTCCCACAAGCGCTGAGGCGCCAAGCATTATCCCTATTAAACTTG
>BTTF01000154.1:0-3410 GCA_036244995.1 bacterium
CCACCAGCCGTCTCGCTCTTACCGTAGGATGCTTCAACGTGGAGCATTTTGCCCATATCGTACATACCGCGCACGGCATATGCCTTGGCATCACCTGGAGTGCCACCGGATACTGCCGCACTACGGGTTGTCGGATTGAAGTAACCGATGTCATAACCGAATCCACCGGCAATCTTGCGGCCGCTCACCATCACACCAAGTGAACGTTCAAGCACAAGGGCCTTCTCCATACCGCGCTTTGTGATATCCAGCTTCTTACCGGAGAAATTGAAGTCCATCCCTATCGGGGTCTTGAAGATACCAGCCTTGACAGAGGCGGTATTATCGAATTTGTAGCCAACATCGGCATCCTTGATGATATTCGGCAGGATGTTCGTATTACTGGCTGAGGTAAGAACGTCATTACCATTCTTCTTAGTCTTAAGACCAGCCTTGTTGAAATCCACCTGCAGCTTGCTAAAGACATTGCCCAGCTCTGCATTGTAGCCGATACGAACCCTGTCGGCGCCGATCTGCGGATCGCTGTACTTTTTGCTTACGCCATTACCACCCTCTACTGTAATCTGTGAATAACCGAACCACTTGACCTGCAGGTCGGCTGCAGAGGCTTTCACGGGTATGGACAGCAGTGCAACGGAAACAGCCATTATTATGAAACTCATAAACACAAAATACTTTTTCACTTTTCCAACCCTCCTTGTTAAATTATATCTCTGCCCTGTATAACACAGGGGTCTTATTGATGCTTCAACTTTTTCTGTAACTTCCTGATAACATTTAAACCCTCTACTGTCTAATCCTCAGAACTCCCGATATCACCTCCCTGTAGCTGAAATCAGCAGGACTTTTCCCGCCGTTAATTACAGTATCTCTATATATGCCATATATATGCCACAAATTCAAGCTGCTCAGCCCTATCAGGAACGCCCCTGACCTGTTCATTCTCTGGTTTAATTTATATCATTATCCGACAGTTTTGTCAAGCATTTTTTGTATACATTTATGTCTGAAATAGTTCAATTAAATAATTAAATAGAAATTTAACCCATGGAATTAAATAGAATAATCTATGCAAAAATCAGGCCAACCATTTATCCTTAAATATTAAACATATCCGGCATCTCGGGTGTATTCTTTTTGCAACACCCCTGTGCAGGGAGAGCTATAAATTCATGGAGCGGAGGAGCTCTTCTGCGCTGCCGTTCTGCAATCTGTTAAAATATGCCCTCTCATGGTTATATACAGATACATAATGAGAGAACTCGGACTGACTTTCATGGTCTGCATTGTCGGCCTTAACATGGTGCTGATGATGGAAAAAGTCCTCAGGCTGAGCAGGCTTATGTCAGGAGTCGGAGCCTCATATCTTGATATGACCTGGGTGATCATCCTTATACAGCCCCAGCTCCTGGTCCTCACCATCCCCATGGCCCTGCTCCTCTCCGTGCTCCTTACCTACGGAAGGCTGGGGGTTGACAACGAACTAACGGTACTGAGGTCTTCAGGCATGAGATTTGGGGAGATTGCAAGACCTGTATTTTATCTCTCCGCCATACTCCTCGCCTTCTCCGCCTTTATCACTCTTTATCTCATGCCCTTAAGCAGCAGGACACTTAGAGGAGAGATCAACAGGGTGCTGAAAGAAAGGGCGCCTATGTCCATTGAACCCGGGGTCTTCTTTACCTCATTCAAAGGTTTTTTAATCCTTGTTAACAAAAAGACCGACGAGGGTGTATTCAGGGGCATCTTTATCTCGGACAACCGTAATCCGGAATCTGAACGGGTAATCGTAGCCAGGGAGGGAAAGCTCACCCTTGACAAAGAGATGCAGCCGGCATTCAGCCTTACAGACGGAACGGTTCACATAGTAAACAGGGACAGCAGCACGGTGATCAACTTTGCTGAATATAAATTCACTATCAGGCTGAGCGGAGAGATTTTAAACAGGAAGAAAAGCGAGATGACCCTTCCCGAATTATACAGAAAAGCCGTTACAGAGAAGACAGATAGCGCAGACTACTTTATCGAGTTTCACAGAAGGCTCACTTTCCCCGCCCTTATCATAGCGCTTGCATTTCTTGCTCCCGCACTGTCGCTGAGGGCGGGAAGAACAGGAAAGACAGGGGGATTCATAATCGGCCTCCTGGTCTTTACAATTTACTACATAGCGCTGCTGTACTTTGAAAATCTCGTCAGGGCGGGAAAACTCAATAATCTTGCCTGCTGGATACCATTTGTGATGCTTACTACCGTGGCGGTTTTACTTTATAGAAGAGAAAAGTGAAGAATGAACATAGAACATAAACTTAACCACAGAGACACGGAGACACAGAGAAGAAGAAACTATAAGCTTTAAAGATTTTCTCTGTGCCTCCGTGCCTCTGTGGTTTATAAATTCCCATCAATATAAAAAGGAGTCAGGATTGAACAGGTTGCAAAGACTTTATATCCGGGAATTCGGTGTGCTGCTGCTGATTGTCGCATCCATGCTTTCTGTCGTCTTTTCAGTAATATTCATTGTTGACCGGATGGATGAACTCATACCTTACAGGCAGACAACCGAAACCCTGATACTCCTGGGGGCCTTGAAAATCCCCGAATACCTTAGATACCTGTTGCCGATGGCAGCCCTTCTATGCAGCATCTTCGTTATAAGCTCTGCATCAAGGAGGCACGAGATCATAGCAATAAAGGCATCAGGTGTCAACCTGAGGCGCTTTTTTATACCCTTTATAATTGCCGGCATCCTTCTGGTGACAATCGACTTCGTGATTGCAGAATTCATAGCCCCTGCATCACTGAAGAAGTCAAACGATATAGTCTATTCACTTAAAGGTGAAAAAAACATCTCCTACCAGGAAGGCAATATCTGGATCAGGGCAAGGAAGGGTCTTCTGGTCAGGGCGAAATTGTTTGTGCCTCAGAAGATGGAGCTTTACGGCATATCCATATTCTACATACATGAGGGGAGACTGACGAAGAGGATCGAGGCGGAAAAGGGCGTGTGGTCAGGACAGGACTGGAGACTTCAGGAGGTCAGGGAGTTCGACCTGAACAGGAACACAGTTCGGTATATGCCTGAAAAACTCCTTAAAGGGGTTGGAAAAACAGAAATCATTGAGAGAGAAAAAAACCGGCTCTCGGAGATGAGCGTCATGGAGCTCATAAGACATGAAAAAAGACTGGAAAAGGCCGGCTACATGAACACAAAGCTGAAGGTGGATATTCAGTCACGACTCTCCTATCCGCTTGCAAATCTCTTCATGGTCATGATAGGTATATTCCTGTCACTAAAGAGCAGAAAAGGCAAAGGGATGGTAAGCGCAGGAGCCGGGATACTCATAAGTCTTGCATACTGGGTTATATACACACTATCACTGTCGCTCGGGTATGCAGGGGGGCTCCCGCCC
>BTTF01000155.1:0-3386 GCA_036244995.1 bacterium
TTTTCGTAACGGAAGGATTCATCTCAGTCTCAGTCATGACAGGGGGTGCAGTATTGCATCTGTGGTTATAGAGGTGAATGATTCATAAGTATATGAAAGTTGACAGTTTTTCTATCGGAACGCCTGGGTAGTAGCGGTCAGTTGCATGATTTGATAAAGTGTGCATTTTGAGTTATATAACCCGGATTAAAAAAGGAGATCAGGTGCTGGATGAGGATTGTTGATGCTCAACAGATAAGGGAGATCGACAGGCAGACCATTGAGGACTATGGTATTGCATCACCTGTTTTGATGGAGAGGGCAGGGCTGTCTGTTGTAAACAGGATCAAGCAGTGCCTTGACCTGTCAGTAAGGGTTCTGGTCCTTGCCGGAAGCGGCAATAATGGTGGGGATGGTCTTGTAGTGGCACGACTTCTTCATAATGAGGGCTGGGATGTCAGGGTCTTCCTGATTTCATCCCCGGAGAAACTTTCCCATGATTGTCTCAGGCAGTATGAGACGGCCAAAAAGATGGGAGTCGGGATTTTTACAGAAAAACTTCCAGTCTTAAAAGACCTCCGTGGCTCACTTGTGATTGATGCAATATTAGGGACAGGATTGAACAAACCCCTCAGGGGCGAGATAGCCAACCTTGCAGACAGGGTTAACAGGGCCCAGGTCGATGTGGTAGCGGTTGATATTGCCACGGGTGTATTTTCTGATACCGGAAAAATCATGGGGACTGCCATAAGGGCAGGTTTTACCGTTACTTTCGGGCTTCCAAAGGTGGGACATGTAATCTATCCCGGGGCGGAGTATACAGGGAGACTCTTTGTTGAAGATATCGGGTTTCCTCCGGCACTCCTGAACCCAGAATCTATTTCCCTGGAGCTGATTGAGAAGGAACACGTCTCATTGCTGTTGCCTGAAAGGTTGAAAAACTCCTGTAAAGGTGATTACGGACATGTGCTTGTTATCGGCGGTTCTGTGGGAAAGACAGGAGCGCCTCTCCTCTCTGCAAGGGCTGCACTGAGAAGCGGGGCAGGACTTGTTACTATCGGGGCTCCTGACAGGATTACGGATTCACTGATGGCTTCTGTGCTTGAAGAGATGACCCTGCCGTTGCCCTCAACTGTGTCAGGCACAGTATCCGGGGAAGCAGCCGGGAGTGTGCTGGATTTCCTTCATGAGAAGGCCGATGTGCTTGCAATCGGGCCCGGACTCTCTACGGATAGGGAGACTGTGGAGTTTGTCCTTAAAACCATCAGCAACTCGCCTGTGCCCATGGTAGTTGACGCCGATGGTCTGAATGCGCTTTCAACGCTCGGGTATAAGGGAGTTGTAAGATTTCTGAATAAACTGCGCGCACCCGCTGTCCTTACACCCCACCCGGGAGAGATGGCCAGGCTTGTCAGGATGAGCATTTCTGATATAGCGGATGATTTAATCGGGGTGGCAATGAGTTTTTCCCGCGATACAGGGTGCTGCCTTGTCTTAAAAGGAGTTCCCACACTGATAGCGACCCCGGAAGGGCAGTGTTTTATCAATACAACGGGAAATCCCGGAATGGCCACTGCCGGAACCGGAGATGTCCTTACAGGTATTATAGCCTCTTTTACAGGGCAGGGCCTGCAACCCGCAGAAGCGGCACTGACAGGGGTGTATTTACATGGACTGACAGGTGATATTGCTGTAAAGGGTACAACAGGGTATGCCTTTACAGCCAATGACCTCATAAATGGTCTTTTAAAGGGGTTCCGTTCACTTTTATCTGATTTGCAACCGCCCAAATAGTATAAAATAGTGTTAATGCTCAGGTGATTAGGCTGAAGGCTAAAGGCTAAAGGCTGAAGAAAAAAACAATGACCATACAAAACTCAGGGTCTTTGAGAGGTGATTGATTTGTTTCAGCCTTCAGCCTGAATACCTGAGCAGTCACAAAATAGTAAGGATGATGCTCCTTGAACCGTGATGATAATACCTGAAAACCTTAAAATCTCCGGACTGTCGGCTTTCTTTACAGATCGTAACTCAGGGATAGAGACGGGCCCTTTATCGCACTTGTCCGGTATTCCGGAGGAAGCTCTGTATATGCCCGTTCAGCAACATACGGACCTGGTGTTTGTGCTTGAGGAGTTTTGTCGTCCTGAGACGGCTGATGCCGTTGTGACGGCAGTTAAAGGAATCCTCCTGGGTGTAAGAGTGGCTGATTGTGTTCCCATCCTTGTGTATGACAGGGAAAGGGAGATTATTGGTGCTGTTCATGCCGGTTGGCGGGGAACTGCAATGGGGATACTCGGAAAGACCATCAGGGTAATGGCGGATAGATTTTCCTCAGGGGTTGATGATATATTAATTGCCTTTGGCCCGTCTATCAGGGGATGCTGCTATGATGTTAACGAGGATGTCCTCTCTGCAGTCGAAGCAGCCACAGGAGAGGGTGATTATATCATGTGGAAAGGGAATAAAGGTTATATTGATCTTGCGTTTGCAAACAGAATCCAGGCCCTTTCAATGAGGGTTCCTGAGGAGAATCTCTGGATGGCGGGGGAGTGTACATACTGCCTTCCCGGGAGGTTCTTCTCATACAGGCATTCAAGGACAGAGGAGAGGCAGGGAGGGTTTATTGGATTGACGATTGACGATTGACGATTGAAAGACGGAAACGTAAACCGGTGACGAAGCCCGTTGCGTCTGGAGGTTACGTAGTTCGTATCTTCCGACGTTACCGACGGACACCTGACGATACGGGCAACGTGACCGTAACCGTTTTACGATAATCTAAGGAGGATATAAATGGAAACAGAAGATGTGAAGAGGGCAAGAGATATTATGAACAGGAAGGTTATAACCGTAACTCCTTATACCTCTGTGGAAGAGCTCGGCAGACTCTTTATGGGAAAGAATGTTTCAGGTGCGCCGGTGATTGATGAAAATGGAGACATCTATGGTATTGTTACAGAGAATGACCTGATCAGTAAGGAGAAGCGTTTCCATATACCCACTATAATCACAATATTCGATGCCATTATCCCCCTTCAGAGTGATGCAACAGTTGAGAAAGAGATAAAAAGGATGGCTGCCACAACCGTTGGGGATATCTGCACAAGAGAGGTTGTTACAGTGGATGAAGAGACGTCTATTAATGATATTGCCACTATTATGACCGAGAAGAAGATACACCTCCTCCCTGTACTAAAGGAAGGAAGACTGGTGGGGATAATCGGGAAAAAGGATGTAATAAGGGCTATTGCCGGAGAAAGCAGGACATAAACAATCCGCAGATTACACAGATTGCGCAGAACGGATAAGATAAAAAGTAGAATCAAACCTGACAGGATGAAAACAAAAGAATAGAGCCAAGTTTGACAGGATTAACGGGATGAACAGGATGAAAACAAAAGAAT
>BTTF01000156.1:0-3372 GCA_036244995.1 bacterium
AGACCTTTTCTGTTGTTCATCACCTGACTATCTATCCCCTGCTCTTTACACACCCCCTGCCCCCTCTTTTTAGAGGGGAGTTCTATACCACTCCCTGCTTTCTCAAGGCTGTTTTCCCGGTTTTTCCCGCCCCGTCCTTACCTGTTCCGCTTCTCCCGGTAAGGCGGGGGAGGTCAAGGATTTTCCCCTCTAACAAGAGGGGATTAAGGGGTGTGTTTCCTTTTCTTTTTTCCTGATCGGGTATATAATGATAACTGAGTTCAGAATCTCAAAGAGAACCAAAACGGATAGATGCTGAAACAAGTTCAGCATGACAGGAAGGAGAAAAGGGGGTAAATGGAAAGTCCCGGTAGAGATGTCCTTGTCTGGTTTGGACTTTGCCTTGTTGCCGGATATTATGGCGGGGTGATAGCCAACAGGCTGAGGCTTCCGCGGGTGAGCGGATATATTTTTGCAGGCATAGTTATGAGCCCGTCTGTTTTTCACATTCTCCCGGGGTGGTTTATGAAGAGTTCAGAGCCTGTCGTGAATTTTTCCCTTGCAATAATAACCTGTCTTATCGGCGGGAGTCTCAAGTGGAATAATATCAAATATCTGGGTAAAAGCATCCTGACCATTACCTTTGGCGAGGCAGAGCTGGCCTTTATATTAATGGTGACGGGCATATATTTTCTGCTGCCGTACCTCCTGGACCTGTCGGGTTTTCAAACCGGTTCCCCGATTATTATAGCCCTCCTCTTCGGCGCCCTTGCATCACCCACAGACCCGACGGCAACCCTTGCCGTAGTACACGAATACCATGCAAAGGGGAGGCTGACGACTACCGTGCTGGCTGTTGCAGCCCTTGATGATGCCCTTGGAATTATAAATTTCGGTATTGCCATGTCCGTAGTCCTTTTCCTGATTTCTCCGGCGAGGGCAGACGTGAATATGGGGATGATGGTACTTGAGCCGTTATTAAAGATTGTATTCTCCGTAGCGCTTGGTTTTCTTGGGGGATATCTGCTGAATCTTATGTTGAGGAAGGCGGAGAGGCCGGGGGCAATTATAGCGCTGACCACAGGGATGCTCCTGCTCACTTTCTCAATTGCCGCCGCTCTCGGTATAGACGAACTCCTGTCAACGATGTCCCTGGGTGTGCTGATGACAAATGTTTCACCCCATGCCGAGAAGATTTTTTCGATTATTGAGACCTATATCGAAGAGGTGATCTTTATTGCCTTTTTTGTTATATCAGGTGCACATGTCGATTTCTCCATACTCTTCAGTTCATGGTTGCTCGTTGTAGTCTATATAGTGATCAGGTTTGTCGGCAAATATACAGGGGCGATGGCCGGAGGGATGGTTTCAAGAGCCCCTGCTTCAATTACTAAAAATCTCGGGTTTGCCCTTATCCCTCAGGGCGGCATAGTGGTGGGGCTTGCACTTATGATGTACCAGACACCCGGACTTGAGGATGTGGGAAATATAATACTGAATGTAACAATCGGCGCCACCGCAATTCATGAGATTATCGGTCCACCCATTGCAAAGTTTTCCCTGAGGAGGGCGGGGGAACTCAAAGGAGGTCAGTGATGAAAAGGGTAGAGGATGTGCTTGGTTTGATTAAAAATATAAGGCCCATTACCGTCCATGGGGATGCGACTATTGATGAAGTGGTGGAGAAGATGCTCGTTTTTCAAAGGGACAGGGCTATATATGTGATTGACGGAGAAGGCATACTCACCGGGATGATATCCCTTGGCGATATATCGAGGCATCTCCTCTCCGAGGGGGTATATCACGGTGAAAGTCATATGCCGGGAAGGTCGATACTCTCAACCTCTATGGCTGAGAAGGCCGCTGATATTATGACCAGGGCTGTTATTACAACCCTGCCGGAAGAGGAGTTGGACAGTATGATTAAAAAGATGATAGATCTCAGGCTGAAGGTTATCCCTGTTGTTGACAGTAGCGGAAAGCTTCTTGCCTCAATAAACCTGCTCGATATATTTAAGCTGAAGGCACAGGAGAAGATTTAACAATAGCATCATGTCAACCTTAGTAGTGTCGGGGTGTTTGAATTGTCATTCCCGCTACGTCGGGAATCATATCCCTCTTTGATTCCGGACAAGCCGGAATGACAGTTTACACGATAGTAGATTCTAACCTTCTTTTGAGAGTTCAAAGACATCATGCAGCACTCTTACTGCAAGTTCCGTATACTTGCAGTCTATAACACAGGACACCTTTATCTCCGAGGTGCTTATCATCTTTATGTTTATTCCCTGTTCTGCAAAGGTTTCAAACATCTTTGCCGCAACCCCTGAATGTGTCTTCATGCCCACCCCGACAATGGAGACCTTGGCAATATTGTTATCCACGGATATGCCTTTTGCATTGAGGTTCTGAACCACGTCTTCGGTAATCCTTGCCGCCTTCTGTACGTCGGGCCTGGGCACTGTAAAGGAGATATCCGTTGATTTTCCGTCACTGCTTACGTTCTGAACAATTATATCAACTACAATATCTGCATCTGCAATAGATATAAAAAGCCTTGCAGCAATGCCGGGTTTGTCAGGTACGCCAAGGATGGTTATTTTGGACTGATTCTTGTCATATGCTACTCCCGATACCAAAACCTTTTCCATATCTTTATCCTCCCTGACCACAAGGGTCCCCGGTTTATCTGTAAAACTTGACCTTACAACCAAAGGGACATTATATTTCATGGCGAACTCCACGGAACGTGTCTGCAATACCTTTGCTCCGAGGCTTGAAAGCTCGATCATCTCTTCATATGATACCTTCTCAAGTTTTCTTGCCTCAGGCACAATGCCCGGGTCTGTGGTGAATACACCCTCAACATCAGTATGGATTTCACAGAGGTCTGCACCAAGTGCAGCGGCTACAGCCACTGCCGTAAGGTCAGAGCCTCCCCTTCCAAGGGTTGTAACCTCTGCTGCTTCGGTTGTGCCCTGAAACCCTGCTATAACTGGTACAATGCCTTCACTTATCGCTTTCTTTACCTGCGTTGCGGTAATCCTTTCAATCCTTGCCCTTGTATGGGCTGTATCGGTAACAATGCCGACCTGTCTGCCGGTAAAAGACCGGGCCTTAATGCCGAGTTCATTAAGTGCAATAGCGGTGAGGGCAGCGCTGATCCGTTCTCCGGAGGACAGAAGCAGGTCCATTTCCCGCTCGGGGGGGGCAGGAGATATCTCGTTGGCAAAGGTGATGAGCTTGTCCGTCTCGCCTGCCATTGCAGAGACTACAACGACAACGTCGTTACCAGCCCTCCGTGTTCCTGCAACACGTTCTGCAACCGCCTTGATCCTTTCCGTGTTGCCCACGGACGTGCCGCCGTACTTCTGAACAATGAGCATTAAACCG
>BTTF01000157.1:0-3247 GCA_036244995.1 bacterium
ACCGCGCTTCTTAAACCCGCATCATTAACACCTCGCTTTTTCTGTCTTTCTCTCTGTAAGCGCCGTGTGCGCCAATAATGCGCAACAGACTTGCTAACATATTGACCAATATTGCCTATTATAGCCATTTGCTCTCCATTGATTCGTATTTTTTAAGGCCAACAGGAAGCAGACAGGGGTCAGGCTTCAACATTTCACAGATTTAAATTCTTGCTGATATAACTTATTTTTTCTGAGTTTCCTGTCATTGTCTATTATATAGTATTCTGTATAATATCAAAATCACTATTAAAAAAACGGCTAACCATAAAAGTCAGCAGGCAGGTGTGAGCCACAGGCAGTCAAAAACTCGCGCAAGTATCATTTCCAGGAGTTGCAACACTAAAAGTCCCTTCTAATCCAAGCATGAAGCTTATTTCCCGCCTTATTGTTATTTGATTTTCATTCATGATATAGACTATAATTGTAGTCAAGATAAAAGGACCGGATTCCGCATTCCGGCAGGGTTCAAACCCGGCAGACGCGGAATGACAGGAATAAGGAGGAATGCCATGACAAAGACTATCCCGCTTGCAGAGGCAAAAAAAAGCCTGTCTGCAATTGTAAGAGACGTTGATGAAAAATATGACCGTTTTGCCATAACCAAAAACGGCGTTGAGAAAGCCGTTATCCTCAGTAGTGAGGAATTTGAAGGCCTGATGGAAACACTTGATATTCTCTCCCGTGAAGAAGAAAGAGAAGCGATAGCTCGGGCAAAAAAACAGGTAAGAAAAGGAAAAACCGTATCCCTCAGAGATTTTAAATCAAGGTTAAAGCTTAAATGACCCACAGGATTGAGCTTGCAGGAGAGGCGGAATCCGACCTTGATTTTCTTCATAAGGCAGACAGGAAGCTCTTTGAGAAAATACTCTCCAAGATTGAATCTCTCTCTGATAATCCAAAAGAGGGCAAGCCGCTTGCCGGGAACCACAAAGGTGAATTCTCTTTCCGGGTCGGCAATTACCGCATTGTCTATGAACTCGACAACGCCAAGCATATTGTCTATATTCTCACTGTAAAGCACCGGAAACATGTCTATTAAATTCTCATCTCTTACCTCCCCAGCCCAAAATCCGCCCCCTTTTCCAACATGCAAAACTTCTCCGGCCCGGATTAAATCCATAAACAGCACCCACTCCATTGACTATTGATTATTAAAGATTATTATTCCCTCTGCGCCCTCTGCGTTCTCTGCGAGAAAAAATGAATCAGGGTGTTTCAGGAATTAAGGAGGGTTGCTGCCTCAGGGGCAAAGTAGGTAAGAATCATGTCTGCACCTGCGCGTTTTATAGAGGTAAGAACCTCCATCATTACCCTGTCGTGGTCTATCCAGCCGAGTTGTGCAGCAGCCTTTACAAGGGAATACTCTCCTGATACATTATAGGCAGCCACCGGGAGATCAAAGCTCTCCTTTACATCAGAGATAATATCGAGGTAGGAAAGGGCAGGCTTTACCATCACTATATCTGCACCCTCCTCAATATCAAGTGCAACTTCCTTTAATGCCTCGCGCCTGTTTGACGGGTCCATCTGATAGGACCTCCTGTCACCAAACTGCGGCACCGACTCTGCTGCATCCCTGAATGGACCGTAAAAGGCCGAGCAATACTTGGCCGCATAACTCATTATCGGGATATTGCTGAACCCCTCGCTGTCAAGCGCCTGCCTTATGGCCAAGACCCTGCCGTCCATCATGTCTGATGGCGCCACCATATCAGCCCCGGCACGGGCATGGGAGAGCGCTTCTTTCTGAAGGAGCTCAAGTGTCGGGTCATTAAGAACCTCGCCACCCTTTATAATCCCGCAGTGACCATGGCTTGTGTACTCACACATGCATACATCAGTGATGACCAGGAGTTCAGGTACGGCATCCTTGATGGTCTTTATTGCCGCCTGGACAACGCCGTCGGGGTCGAAGGCTGAAGAGCCGGTCTCGTCTTTATGTTCCGGAATGCCAAAGAGGATAATGCCCGGGATACCGAGGGAATATGCATTTTTTGCAGTCTTTACCACTTCATCCACTGACTCCTGATAGCAGCCCGGCATGGATGAGATGGGTTTCTTTACACCTTTGCCAAAGGTAACAAAAAGGGGATAAATGAAATCGTCAGGTGAGAGGATGGTCTCGCGGACCATCCTCCTTATTGATTCACTATTTCTGAGTCTTCGCGGTCTGTGCGCAGGAAACATCTGAATATCCCGTCAACCCGGGGTTATCCGCAGCTGCTGCAGCTTGGCCCACATGATGGCTGCTCGCCACCATTGAGGACAAAACCCTGAACCGAGCCATCATCTACATAATCAATCTCCATGCCCGTCAAGGCTGTAGATGCTTCCTTGTCGATAAAGACCTTGAGGCCGTTCTGTTCCACTACCGAATCATCATCCTGTGGATTTTCCGCTATGTCAAGCCCATACGATGGGGAACAACCACCTCCGTCGTATAGTGAAAGCCTCAGCCCCCAACCGTCTTTTCCTTCCTTAGCCAGAAACTCCCTGGCTTTATCAACCGCCTGTGATGTTATTGTTACCATAATTCTCCTCCTTACTGTTAAATAGATATTATAAATGTTAACCCTTTAATATTATAAAAAGCAAATATAGCATCTCGTGGAATCCTGTGTAAAGCGGGTCAAACTTGACTTACAGAGGTCATTTTTCTTATTATTTACATGTTGCGCCTGTAGCTCAGCTGGATAGAGCGGAGGTCTCCGGAACCTCAGGTCGGAGGTTCGAATCCTCTCAGGCGCGCCAAAACGATTGAAGATTTTTCAGATATCAGACCTGCAGTCAATAACTGTAGTCAATAATGATAACCGAGGATTACACTTTGTGGGCCGTTAGCTCAGTTGGTAGAGCAGCTGACTCTTAATCAGCGGGTCGGGGGTTCGAATCCCTCACGGCTCACCATAATATCAATCGTCCTGATTTAACCCCTGACGCCATATCCTGAAAAAAACCTCTGCAGCAGATAACCTTAACGCCCCCGAAAAGCCCTTCCTTTATGGAATTTTGTATTTATATGGGTGTATTATATGTAAAAGGAATATCCGGATAAACCATCCCGAAGGCTTTCGGGAGAGGCACAGAGAAGCCTGGATTCCATAAGGAACACACCCCTTAATCCCCTCTCAATAGAGGGGAAACCTTTTGACAGCCTGGGATTACCGGAAGGGAATGAGAACAAGGTAAGGGAGAGAGAGCAGGC
>BTTF01000158.1:0-3164 GCA_036244995.1 bacterium
CCTGATAGAATTCGGGGCATGACGACAAAGAGACATTTACAGACTCATGGCCTCAAGGCGTGCAATCCTCTCTTCAACCGGAGGATGGGTGCTGAATAACTTTGCAACCTTTTTCCCTGAGAGCGGATTTACAATAAAAAGGTGTGAGGTGGCCGGGGTTGCTTTCATTGGAATCTTCCCTGATGCCGTATCAAGTTTTCTCAGTGCACTTGCCAGATACCTCGGATTGCCTGTTATTCTTGCGCCACCTGCATCAGCGGCATACTCCCTTGACCTGGAGATAGCCATCTGCACTATCATTGCAGCAATAGGAGCCACGATCATCATTATCAGTGCAACAAAGGGGTTTCCACCCTCATCGTTACCGCCACGTCCGAAACCACCGAAAATAAAAGCCCACTGTGCCATCTGGGCGAGAAAGGTTATGGCGCCGGCTATGGTTGCAGCAACACTGCTGACAAGTATATCCCTGTGTCTGATATGAGTGAGCTCATGCCCGATCACACCTTCCAGTTCCTCATGACTCAGGAGTCTCATTATACTGTTTGTTACGGCTACGGCAGCGTGTTTCGGGTTTCTCCCTGTGGCAAAGGCATTCGGTTGATCTGCTTCGATAATATAGACCTTTGGCATAGGCATTGCCGCCTTCTGCGTGAGTCTCCTGACAATGGAATAAAGCTCAGGGGCTTCTGCCTCGGTAACTTCCCGCGCCTTGTACATCTTGAGGATAACCTTATCGCTGAACCAGTATGCAGATAAGTTCATAATTGCAGCAAAGATAAGGGCAAAGGTCATCCCTGATTTGCCTCCTAAAAAGCCGCCTACCCACACAAAAAAGAGAGTCATTATGGTCAGCAGCATAAATGTCTTAAAAGTGTTCATTAAAAGTGTTTCCTCCCAATGTTTTATCTTCCTCTATATTAAATTTTAAAATAACATAAGTATAACGCTTTGTCAATGCAGAGAATTCGGCAAAACGGAGATGAAACGGCCGTTATGTTTCTCTAACTCTGTTTTAGGGTTAGAAAAGGTACAATACTTGTATGGACAGAAAGATCAGGGTCTCTGCATATTCAGGTGGTAAGGTGGATGAAAGGCCGCTTACCCTCCATGTTGATGACCGGGTCATAGAAGTAGAGGTTATGGAGAAGTGGGTTTCAGAGGATTTTAATACAGGAAAGAGACGGCGCTACTTCAGGCTCCGGGATACTGAGGGGTTAGAATATCCGGTTTATCAGGAAGAGGAAACTTCTGACTGGTTTTTAAGGATGTGAATGAATTGTTTGAGGGACGTCTTCCAGTCCGGGGGGCTGAAGCCTGTAGAGACTTCTGTGTAAAAAGTATCAAGGACTGAATATGAGGGCCGTTTTGCACGGGTCGGGTATTCATCTGTTGATATGGGAATAACCTTTACTGGTGCACCTGAGAGCCTTATAATCTCAGTGGCAAGTTCGTGCCAGTTGATACCCCCTGCTGTCCTGTCGGTTATATGATGTATTCCGAAGACCTCTGATTCAATAACCTTCATTATACCTTCCGAGAGAGTTACGGTCCAGGTGGGTGAGCCTTTCTGGTCGGAAACCACTTTTATCTCGTCTCTTTCGCCGGATAGCCGCAGAATTGTCCTGATAAAATTATTGCCGTGTTGGCCGTAGAGCCAGCTTGTCCTGATTATATAGAACTCGTGCATCAGCCACTGGATGTACATTTCTCCGGCAAGCTTGGTCTCACCGTAGGCGTTTACGGCTGATGTGTTGTCAAGGGGTGTATATGGTCTTGTGCTTGTGCCGTCAAAAACATAGTCCGTGCTTATATGACAGAGCCTGATCTTCAATTCATTACAGGTAATGGCGAGATTCTGTACCCCGAGGCCGTTAACCCTGAAGGCCGTCTCCTTTTCATCCTCTGCCATGTCCACATTTGTGTAGGCAGCACAGTTTACCACGATGTCCGGCCTGAGAGAGAAGATGGTGTGATGTGTCCCCTCCCTGTCGGTTATATCAAGCCCTTCGAGGTCAAGGGGGATGACCTCGTGTCCTTTTTCAAATACGGCTATGAGGTCTCTTCCGAGCATCCCGTTTGCACCGGTGACCAGGACTCTCATCCCTGACTACTCCAGAACCCCTTGCTTTCACCTGAAAGCCTCTCTTTAAGCGGTCTCCACCACCACTGATTCTCCCTGTACCACGTAATTGTCTTTTCAATGCCGGTGTCGAAATCAACATCAGGAGTCCATCCGAGTTCTCTTTTTAGTTTTGAGTAGTCAATGGCATAACGGTAATCGTGTCCCGGCCTGTCGGGAACAAATTCTATATTTTCCTGTCCCATCTCCATGATGGAGAGCACCTTTTTTACCACATCAATGTTTCTTCTCTCACTTCCTCCCCCTATATTGTATACCTCTCCAGGCCTTCCCCTGTGCATAATCGTATCAATGGCCGTGCAGGTATCCTCTACATAAAGCCAGTCCCTGATGTTTTCACCTTTTCCATACACAGGCACCGGTCTTTTATCCATCAGGTTGGTGACCATTAGTGGAATTAATTTCTCCGGATACTGAAAGGGACCGTAATTATTTGATGGCCTGACTATGACGGCAGGGAAGCCGTGGGTCTTGATGCAGGCGCGGATAAGGAGGTCTCCGGCAGCTTTTGAGGCGGAATAGGGGGAGTTTGGAGCAAGGGGGGTCTCCTCGGTAAAGCAGCCGTCGTCTGTCTCTAAACTGCCGTATACCTCGTCAGTGGAGAGGTGGATGAATTTCCGTATACCTGCTCTTCTGACGCTGTCAATAAGTGCCTGAAGCCCAACGATGTTGGTCATGAGGAATGGCTGGGTGTCAATGATGGAACGGTCCACATGGCTTTCTGCTGCAAAATTAACGACCATGTCAGTGCCTTTCAGTGCATCTGAAACTGTTTTGGTATCTTCTATCCTTCCATGGATGAATTGATACCTTTGGTCTGCTTCAATATCCCTCAGGTTTTCCCTGTTTCCAGCGTAGGTGAGGGCATCAAGGTTCACCACTTCGTAATCCGGGTATTTTTTTAAAATATATCTGATGAAGTTGGAGCCGATAAATCCGCATCCGCCTGTTACAAGAATCTTCATTTCACACCCCATACCTGAAAAGGACTTTCAGGATCATTTTCATATCTTGTCTCATC
>BTTF01000159.1:0-3090 GCA_036244995.1 bacterium
CCTTGTATCTTCGGATTTGGTTTATATGCTGTGCCTAAAATGTTTGCAGTAGACAAGCATGAGTTACATAAACAATCCAGAGTTTTTCGAGAGGAGCAATATTTGTTTAAAGAGGATGACAACATTAAAGGACCAGTGTTTGTAGTAGGCAACAGCCGTAGTGGCACTACAATGATGGGTCATATATTGCGTAATCATCCAATGATTTTTACCCTCCATCATGAACTGCATTTCTTTGAACAGTTGTGTGCATCAGCAGATTATAATCGAGTTCTGTCTTTTGAGGAGTCAGTGAAGCTGGCAGCTCGACTTTTGTGCATTAACCACGATAGTTATTGGACGCAGGGAGACCCCACCCGCTTTTCTGAAGAGGCTAAGACTGTTATACGTTCAATTCAGGACAGGTCAACGACACCTGTTGTTATATTCGAACAGTTCCTCCGGTATGTGGCTCTGAAAAACGGTAAACAGATTCCCTGTGATCAGACTCCACGTTATATCCTCTATATTGCCGATATACTGAAACTATATCCGGATTCACGTGTTATCAACATGATACGAGACCCCCGACCTGTCCTGCTGTCTCAAAAAAACAAGTGGAAGCGACGATGGATGGGGTACAAGAACTTTCCTTTAAAAGAATCAATCCGCACCAAGATAAATTATCACCCGATTACTATAAGTATGCTCTGGAAAGCATCCGTCCAGGCTGTGAGCCGTTTTGTTGATCATCCAAGGGTTTTAGTAGTGAAGTTTGAATATCTCCTGACAGATTCCGAAACAGAGGTAATGAAGATATGTGATTTTCTTGGAGTGGATTTTTATAAAGAGATGCTCGATATTCCCCAGGGAGGTTCTTCGTTAAAGAAGTTTACCACGAATAAAGGTATAGACGGCAGCAGGGTAGAGGCATGGCGGAAAGGTGGACTTAATCCAACAGAAATATATCTTTGTCAGAAGATCACCGGCACGTTAATGAAAGAGTATGGATATGAGCCTGAATCTGTTAAAGTTAATCCTTTGACATTGCTTTGGTATCTTTTTTCACTCCCGCTAAAACTGGTTATGTCCTTTATTCTTAATCTCAAGAGGATGAAGAACATTCCGGAGGCTATCAGGAGAAGACTTTTATGAGAAATTGTTTTTTTATCTCAGGTTAGGTTAGAGGGCATGATTTTGATGAATTGTCTGGTGTAAGTAGAAGGAGAGAATATGAATTGTCCATGTTTTGAGGTGCAAAGGCAATGAACATAGTTGTTATTACAACAGATGAACCCTTTTATCTGCCCTTAACAATTCGAAAATTACTCGAATCTCCTGTGAGGGATGATATAAAGAAGATAGTCCTGTTGCCACCCACGGCCAGGAAAAGAACATGGAAGACCCTTATCAGGGAGCAGATGGGGTTTGGATATATATACTTTATTTACAGGAGCCTTCAATACATTGTCTTCAAAATATTATCAAAAATGAACATAGAGTTAAACAGAAGATATTATTCTGTTGAGGCAGTTGCAAGGGCGTATAAAGTTCCTTTGTCAAAAATCGATAACATAAACTCTGCTGAAGCGATAGAGGGTATTAAGGCTGACAGACCGGACCTGATTGTTTCCCTGTCGGCAAGTCAGATATTCTCTAAAAAGGTGATTCGTCTTGCAAAATGGGCAACAATTAATGTTCATAATGCCCCATTGCCTAAGTATCAGGGGATGCTGCCCAGTTTTTGGGTCCTGTATCATGGGGAGAAAGAGACTGCGACAACCGTTCATCTTATGGATGAAACTATTGATACAGGTGATATCATTGTGCAGAAAAGAGTGACTATCTCGGACAGTGAAACCCTTGACTCCTTGATTAAAAAGACCAAGCTTTTGACCGTAGATGCCCTGCTGGAGACCTTCAGGTTGTTTTCCGGGCATGATGGAAAACCACCAACAATACCGAACCTGAGCGAGAAGGCGACGTATTTCAGTTTTCCGCAGAAGAAAGATATAAAAAAGTTTAAAAAGTCTGGAAGAAAGGTGCTATGGAAAGGCATATATTAACTGTTGATGTAGAGGATAATTTCACTTTCGATGAGTTGGCAAACAAGGAGGATTGGCCAAAATACGAGGGGCAGGTAGTGGAGAATACCTTAAAAATACTCTCATTGCTCAGGCAATACAATGCAGGGGCTACTTTTTTTGTAGTGGGCATGCTGGCTGAAAGACACCCTGAACTCGTAAAATACATAATGGATGCTGGTCATGAGATAGCTTCACACAGTTACCTTCATAAGTCTTTAAGGGGTGTTGCCATGGAGGATATAGAGGAGGATATAAGGAAGTCTTCCGAAATCCTCTCTTCCCTGACAGGAGAGCAAGTCCTGGGTTTCAGGGCTATGGGCTATACCATTCCACAAGACGAGACAACCTTCTACAGCCTGCTGAAAAAACACGGATATAAATATGATTCGAGTAAGAAGATGAACAAGGAAAGGAATTGTCAGACGATACAGAAAGACCATTTATATCGTGTCTTTCCCTCTTCAGTTAAGTTGTTGGGATTAAAGACCATCTTTTCAGGAGGAACGTATTTAAGGTTACTCCCGGAATTCATTATAAACAGGGGGTTTTCCCGGTACAGCATGGCCGGGCAGCCTGTAATGCTCTATGTGCACCCCTGGGAATTCAACAGGGATCAACCAAGAAGAAACGTCCGGGTCAAGTATAAAATACTGCAATCACCGCTTACTTTCAGCACAGAGAGAAAACTCATACTTTTACTTGAACAGTATGAATTTGTATCAATCAGGAAGTACATAGGAGTTTAAGACAATAGATATCTTACAGATTAATAATTATCACTATATCAGAGGCGGTGCCGAGCGGTATTATTTTGAGGTTACACGGCTGCTTGAGGAGCGCGGCCACAGGGTGCATTGTTTTTCTGTGAAGCATGAAAGCAATCTGGAATCACCGTATTCAAAATATTTCGGCAGGCCGATGAGCTTTGATGCCGGACAGGGTGTGGTAAAGAAACTCGGAACCGCGTTGAGGATGCTTTATTCTTTTGAGAACAATAAGTTAATGCGGAGGCTGCTGTCTGATT
>BTTF01000160.1:0-3051 GCA_036244995.1 bacterium
CTCGATATAGGAATGGATATACTAAACAGGATTTGTTTGTACATTACAGTCTTTTGTCATTCCTGCAATCCCGAACGCTTTCGGGGAATGACGGAAAAACGACAGCCGTTCGGGCTCGGGGCATCAGAAAGCATTAAAAAGAGAGATTCCGGCTTAAGGACTGCCGGAATGACAGGAACAAACTCTAACTAAGTTTCTTCATAAACAGGAGGTTATATGAGAGTTTTTAAAACCGTATTTGTGCTGGCTCTGGTGTTGATGTTGTTTGCTACTGCTTATGCTGAGCCGAGACACAGAAAATTCACTAAAGAGGAGATTAAGAAGATGGCTGAAACGAAGGCGGTTATTGAGACGAAGTTCGGTAATATTGAGCTCAGGTTCTTCCCTGATGTGGCGCCAAATCATGTGAACAATTTTATAGAACTTGCCAAAAAGGGGTTTTATGACGGTACAACCTTTCACCGGGTAATCCCGGGGTTTATGATACAGGGCGGTGATCCCAATTCAAAGGGCCCGGACAGGTCAAAATACGGTATAGGAGGCCCGGGGTATTCGCTTAAGGCTGAGTTTAATAACAAAACCCACAAAAGAGGGACACTCTCCATGGCAAGGTCTGCAGACCCTGACAGCGCGGGTTCGCAGTTCTTTATATGTGTGGCTGACTCCCCGTTTCTTGACGGGAAATATACTGTTTTTGGCGAGGTCGTCTCCGGTATGGATGTGGTGGACAAGATAGTGAGTCAGCCAAAGGATGCAAGGGATAACCCTGTTGAGAGAATAGAGATGAAGGTTAAGATTATAGAGCAATAAGTTGAGGGATTGAATCTTTGTGATGATACGGGGGGCAGATGGAAAAGTTCATTTGCCCTCCAGATTTTTCAGTCTTTTTCCCGCCTGAACTCCCCGCTTCTGCCCCCCCGTTTTTCAAGGAGCATTATGCCGGTTATGGTCATCTCCCTGTCTACGGCCTTGCACATATCATAAATAGTGAGGGCAGCGGCAGCCACGGCTGTGAGGGCCTCCATCTCAACCCCTGTCTGACCAACGGTCTTCACACTTGATTCAATCAGCACCCTGCTCTGCTCCTCATCAAGGGTGAAATCTACAGAGACATTCGTTATGCTGAGGGAATGGCACAGGGGTATAATATCCGGGGTCTTTTTTGCAGCCATTATCCCTGCTACACGTGCTACCTGAAGGACATCACCTTTTGCAACCCTGTTCTCTTTCAGGAGTGTAAGGGTCTCGGGCCTCATTAATATAGTCCCGCTGGCCACGGCTTCACGGGCAGCGGGCGGTTTTTCAGATACATCCACCATGCGGGCATTGCCTTTACTGTCTATGTGTGAGAGTCTGGACATATCTGATATTTTGGGCTATCTGAGGGTTATGGTTCCTGTGCGGGGGTCGTATTCGTACATGTCTGCATTGATCTCTATGCCGATAAATTTTGCCAGATTCTGAAGGTTCTCCGGATACTCTCCGTTTGCAGCGTGAAATTGCTGAATAGCCCGCTTGATGAGCTCAAAGTTAGCCGTCTCAGCCGCACCCTGGGCCTTTTCATATGAGTTTATGAGTGTGTTGCCGTATTCCTTGACGGGATTGCGTGGTTCGTCCTTGCCCTTGCAGGCTGTGATCAGGATGAGCAGGAACAAGACACTTGCCATGATAACAACTTTTTTCATAGCATATTGTATCATAAAAACAGGATAAGAAAGTTGGGGAGTTGAGGACGCAAAGCGCATAGCGTTAAAGACAACAAAAAATAGAGGAGTTCCGTGTCTTACGCGCTATGCCCTATGCGTCTTGTCTTCGAACGCTATGCGCTTTCCATCTTTAGAAAGGTAATCGAGAGGCAGAAAGAAGTTTTTAAGCTTTACGATGTCTTTTTCTTGATAGACGGGATTTAAAAATATCCTGCTAATCCTGTTAATCCTGTCTGAAAAATAGCTGTATCGTTGTTATATTGCTTGAAAATCAAGGAGGCGTGTAGAAAGAATGACTCATGTGGGCAGCAGAATCACGGTCCTTATCCTTGTACTTTCACTGCTTGTATCCTGTGCAGTGAATCCGGTTACCGGCAGGCGGGAGTTGATGTTTGTGTCCGAGTCTCAGGAGGTGAAGATAGGGCGTGAGGCTGCGCCGTCGCTGAACTGGAGTTACGGGGGCGAGTTTCACGACCAGGCGCTTAACCGCTATCTTGGAGGGGTGGTGAAGCGTATATGGCAGGTCTCCGAGAGGCCGAATCTTCCATTCAGGTTTGTTGTTCAGAATACCTCGCTTCCAAATGCATTTGCCCTTCCCGGGTATGTGGCGATTACAAGGGGGTTGCTTGCAGAGCTTGATAACGAGGCTCAGTTTGCGGCTGTAATGGGGCATGAGGTGGGGCATGTAATGGCAAGGCATACTGCAAAGAGGATTACCCTTGGCACCCTTCAGCAACTGGGGCTCGTTGTGGGCGGTGTTGCACTGTCAGGAAAAGAGGGCTCCGACCTCCTGCTCGGTCTTGGTGTGGTCGGAAGCAGCCTCCTGCTGCTGAAATACAGCAGGGAGCAGGAACTTCAGGCAGACCGCCTCGGAGTAAAATATATGGCTGCCCTTGGATATGACCCCTATGAGGCGATAAAGGCCCATGACAGGCTGAAGGTGGCAGTGGATGATTACCTCAGGAGGCAGGGCAGGAAGCAGCAGGACGATACCTTCCTCAGCACTATCCTGTCCACCCATCCAAGGGAAGAGGTCAGAAAGGAGGAGATGCTTGAGATGATAAGGCAACTCCCCCCTTACCATCTTAAAGGCGATGGTCGCTATCGCAGGAGATTCCAGGCTGCCATAAAGGAGCTTCGTGAAATAAACCGTATCTATTTCGTGTATGACAGGGCAGTGCTGCTTTACAATGATGACAAGCTTGCGGAGGCGGAAAAAAAGCTCAAAAAAGCCATCTCCATGAACTCGGAACAGGCCCCTTTTTACAACCTCTACGGAATGATACGGCTCAAGGAAAAGCGGTATTCCGGGGCCAAAAAATATTTTAAGGAGGCGCTCCGGAGG
>BTTF01000161.1:0-2933 GCA_036244995.1 bacterium
AGATGCGGCATCTCGGGACCCTGCCTGTAGGAAAGATTCAGCGAAACAGGAACTGGCTCAAGCTCTTCAATTACACCGTCCGTGGTCTCCTTTTTCGCAATCGTTCCTATATATTCAGGGGTCAGGTTGTTGACCTCGTAATCCTCGGGGATCATGTTTGTCAGCATGCCCGTGGCAAGAACAACAATGTCGGCCTTTATCTTTACCGTCTTGCCAAGCAGGAGATTGTTGACCTCAACGAGCAGACTACCGTCCGCTTCCTCTTCAATACCAAGTATTTCTCCCTTTGCAAGGAATATCCCTTCATCATCCTGGGCTGCCTTGTAGAAGTTTTCATATAATCCGGGTGTCCTCATGTCCTTGTAGATAATGTAGGCGCCGGCATCCGGATTGGACTCCCGTACATACATGGCCTGCTTTAGAGAGACATTACAGCAGACACTTGAACAATAAGGCACATGGGCCTCATCCCTCTGCCCGGCACACTGTATAAATACAACACTCTGGGCCGGCTTGCCGTCTGACGGTCTTGCTATCTTGCCATTCAGGGCTATCTCTTCCATCTCAACATTGGTAACCACATTTTTAAATTTTCCATAGCCAAGACCATCAAGTTTTGATGCATCATAAGGCTTCCAACCTATTGCATAAACGATTGCACCAATGGTGAAAGTCTCTTCAGAGCCGCCCTTCTCAACAGTAATATCGTACATCCCCGGCTCTCCGGCTATCTTCTTGATAGTTGTAGATGTATATATCCTGATATTTTCGTTACCTTCGGCTTCAGCTATCTTTGAATCGATACCGGGTTTTCCGAGTTCTGTAAAAGGCGCTTTTGTTGGAAAGACCTTATACATTTTTTTCGACCATCCGCCGAGTTCCGCCTTTTTTTCAACAAGTACTACCTGACTGCCTGCCTTTGCAGCCTCAATGGCAGCGGTCAAACCTGTCACACCACCACCCACAACGAGAATAGTCCTGTTGATGTCGGTAATCTTCGGCTCGGGCGGCTCAGATTTGGTGGCCCTTGTTACCCCGAGACTGAGATAATCCTCAGCCATTGCCTGGGTCTCCTCCGTATTCGGAGGATGAGACCATACAACGTGTTCTCTCAGGTTGACCCTCTCCGTAACATATTTTAAAGGATCATAGTTAAATACATCATAATTGACCCTCTGTGAACACGCCGCAACGACAATCTTGTTAACCCCTTCATTGTTAATGTCATCCCTGATTACCTGGGCACCTTCCTGACTGCAGAGAAAAGGATGTGTCTTGCATACCGGGGCCTTTGCAATCTTCTGAAGATCCTCTATATTCAGCGCTTCACCAATACCACAATCCGTACAGATATATACTCCCAGCTTGCCTTCACTCATAAATCTCTACCTCCTCACCAGACTTTGTATACTCTTTAAAGCAGCCCCGGTAGCGCCCTGCACCGAGGTAGTGACATCATTAGGCCTACCGGCAACACCCGCAGCATAAATACCCTCCGTCTGGCCTTCCGATATCACAAAACCGCTCTCTTCCGTCTTTATAGTTGATACAAGGCCATTGTTCTTCAACGCTGATTCCATCCCGGCAGCCAGCACCACCATGTCCACCTTTTGGTGTACCTTGCCGCCGCCCACAATATCCTCTGCAGTAACAATCGCCCCTCCGTCACTGTCTTCTTCAATCTTGGCAACCTTGCCCTTTATCATTTTTATATTCTCATCCGACTGTATCCTGTTCAGAAAATCCTCATACTTACCGGGAGTCCTGATGTCTATATAAAAGATGTATACCTTTGATTCAGGATTTTTCTCCCTGATATATGTCGACTGTTTCATGGATGCCATGCAACATACTGCAGAACAATAGGAGAGGTGATTTTCATCCCTTGACCCGGCACACTGTACAAAGGCAATACTCTGCACATCCTTTCCGTCGGAAGGTCTCTTTATCTTGCCCTTTGTCGGCCCGTTCGGTGCAGACAGCCTCTCCATCATCATATTCGTGATGACATTCTTTATCTTGCCGAATCCGAGGTTCTCCATCTTTGTTGCATCATAGGGATTCCAGCCGGTGGCCGTGACTATACTGCCTGCATTGAGCTCTATTGTCGATGGTTTCATATCCAGGTCTATGGCCCCGTACTTGCAGACCTTAACGCACTCCGAACATGCCGACCCCTTACAGGCCTGTTCGTCAATCACATACCTCATCGGGAAGGCCATGTCATGCGGGCGGTATATTGCCTTTGTATTATCCATGCCGAAGTTATAATCATTCGACCTCTCTGCAGGGCATACCTCAACACACTTGCCGCATGCAGTACATTTCTCGTTGACATACCTCGCATTGACCTTGATGCTGACCTTAAAATCTCCTTCACCGCCACTTATGCTCCCGACCTCGGAGAGGGTATAAAACTTCACTTTCGGATTCTGCCTGATACGCCTGAAATTCATCTCCAGACCGCAATAGGGCGGACACAGTTTTGGAAAGTATTTAAACAACTGAGCAACCCTTCCGCCGAGGTAAGGATTTCTTTCAACGATCGTTGTGTCATATCCGGCCTCAGCAGCTTCAATAGCAGTAGTTATACCGCTTATCCCACCACCGATTATAAGTATACTCTTCTGTTCTCCCATATTTATCCTCCGTTTACTTTGAAAATTCAAGGCTTCAGACCGTCAAAAAAACAATCTGAAACCTTGAACTCACAAAACCTGAATTATCTGAATGGGCAGGGGTATTTGCCCTGCCCATTCAAATATGAATCAGTCTACCAGCTGGACGTATGGGACCTTTTTGAGTTCCCACGCGCCTGTATCAACATCGTACCTGGAATTCACAAAACACTTCCAGTTCTCATCGTCAATAAGGTCGTGATCACCCCTGTAATAATAACCGGGGTACCTCGACTCTTCCCTGAAGAGGATATG
>BTTF01000162.1:0-2857 GCA_036244995.1 bacterium
AGCGCTCCCATACTCCCAGCCTCTGTGCAGGTATCGGCAAGGGTGAGGATACGTAACTTGTATTCAGCGGTGAAATGACGCCTAACGGCCTTATCCTGGACCTCCGGATTCGGAGGTGCGACTGATAGTAATTGCCCCCCCTTCTCTTTTGCGGCTCTGATCAAGGGCTTCTCTCTTGCCAAACTGCCTCCTTCAATGTTACGGTCTGTGTCAGTCTTTTCATCTATCATTATGTTTTCTCCTCCCCGCCCTCTACTCTAATTTATCATAGGGGAGGTGTCTCATCTATATTGACACAGAGGGAAGGGAGGTCAGGAGGGATTTGTTTAATAATATGGCCACACTATTATGAGACGATTATTAATATGTCATTCTGAATTTATTTCAGAATCTCTAAAATCCAAATAAGTTACGAGACGCAGTCTCTTCGCCTCGCCAAGCCTGAAATAATGCCCTGAAGTTAGTTCAGGTGTGACAAACAAGGGGTTACGCAAAACAAGCTCTTAAGTGGGGAGGGGGATTTGATATTTTTTAATGGTGATCTTGGTATTATACGGAAAACTGTATAATAACTTGTTATGCTTTAAAGAATAATACGAGCGGATAGTGGTTCACTTGCCTGATTGCAGCTTTAAAGGAGTTGAATGCTATTCGAGAGATTATTTATAACAAGAGAGACATAATAACGGAGGCATGGTATGAACACTGTGGTTAAGCTCCAGGAGGTTAAAATTAAAGATGTGGATGTTACTGACAACACAATTACAGCATATCTTGTTGATGGACGAACCATTAGCGTTCCTCTTGCATGGTCGTGGAGATTATCAGAGGCTACACCTGAGCAACGGGCACATTACGAAATTATCGGAGATGGTGAGGGGATACGTTGGCCCGATATTGATGAGGATATAAGTGCTGAGGGAATGTTGTACGGTACCCCTGCCCCAAGACCAAAAAAGTTTAACAAGTCAGTGCAGTGAAATCGAACCAGCGGTGAATTCGGCTCTCGTAATATTTTTTGTTCAAATCGTCTTTCAGCATGTTAAGATGCTCAAGGGAGAGGGATCAAGAGGGCAGGCCATATATTTCAGGGCAGATACAAAGCAATACTCATAGAAAAAGAGAGTCATTTACTTGAAGTATGCAGATATGTTGTATTGAATCCGGTAAGGGCAGGGATGGTACAGAGGCCCGATGAATGGAACTGGAGCAGTTACCGTGGGACAGCGGGACTGAGAAAGCCCCATCCATGCTTAACAGCAGACTGGGTATTGGGACAATTTGGAAAGAGGAAATGGCAGGCGCAAAAGAAATATAAAGAATTTGTAAAAGCCGGGATAGGAGGGGAGAGAATATGGAAGGAAGTGAAAGGACAGAGCATACTTGGGAAAGAGGACTTTATGGAGAGCCTGATAGACTATGTAAAAGGGTATCGGGATATAAGAGAAATACCCAGGGGGCCAGAGATATGCAGGCAGACCGGGGCTTGACGGATTATTTGATGAAGAAATAAAAGGTGACAGGAAAAAGCGGAAGAAAAAAGTGCAGGAAGCAGTAGAAAGATATGGTTACAGCCAGAAAGAGGTTGCGGATTACATCGGCATACATTATTCTGTAATAAGCAAATTACTTAAAGGGTGACCCTGAAATGCAAGAAGCAAGACCCCAAAAGTTAGGTCTCTTTTGTGAAAATAGACATAACAATTCTTCCGGTATGTCAAATCATGGCTGTAAATCCTGCAATTTTATCAACCTTACATTCTTGCCCGTCAATAGTTTTGCATAGTGTGCAACAATATTACCCAAAACAGCCTTGAGCTAAAATGGGTAAAAGGTGCTGAGGAGCTGATTATTATGCATCCCTCTTGTAATGTATTTTTGCTTGACAGGGGACTATAGGATGTCTCCTAATGCTGTCTCTCGTTCGCTCAATATATCAATTTCAATAAACTACCCCGTCTGCTTGCAGCAGGGTAGTTTATTTTCCTCCTGATACTGTTTTGACTCTTTTCTTGTTGCCTTACGGGCAGAAATAATTCTAATTCTGCAACTCTCGGCATCCACCTGCTGGAAAGTATGTACCACAAGCCAATAGAACGCCATTACTGTCAATACCAATTGTAGCCCATCGTTCTGCGTGTTCACTATGTTCGGTGTCAAATACGCTTATCATTTTTGGATCAAGAAAAATAGTAGATGCCTGCTCAAAAGTAATTCCATGTTTCTTTTTGTTGACTTTCGTCTTCTTTGAGTCCCATTCAAAATAATATCGCACATTAACCCCTGTTTATTTATAGTATACCTATGAGTTCCAGACTTTTTAAACAAGTCCCCGAAATCTGCGAGTCGCAACAGGAAAGTCTGTTTTTTAAATAGCAAGTGAAAAAGTAGTTAGTCAACGTAGTCAATAACGTCCCCCACCTGCCGTCCCCGTCCCCTTGCCATAAAGAAGTTCCGGACTGCCCTGAGACTGGACCCGGCACATCTGAACAGCCTTTTCCATATCGGGTTGATTTACAGGTACAATAAGGGAGAAAACAAAAAGGCCCTTGCGGTCTTTGAAGAACTCCTTTCCAAAAACCCTGAGCCGAGAATAGCGAAAATGGCTGCTGAAGAGGTAAAGAATATAAGGGCTGAAGGCGGCTCGTAAAGCTCCTTACAAATTACGGTAGTTGTAAACGAATAAATCCTGCATTGATTTGCCCCATAATTTGTCCATAGTTGTAGGGGCGAGGTTACCTCGCCCTCTCTCTCCTCAGTAAACGTATAAAAGAAGATTTGTAACAGATCAAAATTGTGTAATGTGCAGCCCATCCCCCCGTTGCTGTCCGGTAGAAATATCAAGCCTGGTAGATAT
>BTTF01000163.1:0-2769 GCA_036244995.1 bacterium
TCCCTCAGCTTCAATCTTTCAGGGGTGATACCGTCTATGGGGGAAAGTGAACCGAGCAGGACATGGTAGCGGCCTCTGAAGAAATTGGTCCTTTCAACAACAGCGATATTACTTGGTTCTTCCACCACACAGAGGCTTTCACGTTCCCGGGATTCATCCCTGCAGATACTGCAAAGTTCATCGTCTGTGATATTGAAACATTCCCTGCAGAACCTGGCCTTTTCCTTAACATCTATAATCGCCCCGGCAATCGCCCTGGCATCTTTCTCAGGCATGGAGAGTATAAAATAGGACAGCCTTTGAGCGGTTCTTCTGCCTATTCCCGGCAGCCGGGTCAGTTCCTCTGTAAGGGTTTCAATGATTCCCTTCATTTACCAAAGAGGTCTCCAAGCCCGCCCATCCCCGGCAGCTTAAGTCCGCCGGTAACCTGGGACATCTCGGACTGAACCATCTCCTGTGCCCTTCTCAGGGCTTCATTGCCTGCAGCCACAATCAGGTCCTCCAGCATCTCCACATCGTCGGGATTGACAACCTCGCGGTCAATCTTTATCGACACGATCTCCCCTGCACCATTGGCCACCGCTGTTACCATACCCCCGCCGGCAGCGGCCTCAACTGTTTTGGTTTTGGCCTCTTCCTGAACCTTTGCCATCTCGGCCTGAAGCTTCTGGGCCTGTTTCATTATGTCTCCAAGCATTTTCTTAGACATCTGTCCTCCTTTTATCTATAATTCTGCCCCCAAAGACCTCCATAACCTTTTCTTCCTCAGGGGTTACAAGTAACCGGCCGTTTTCACTCTTTTTTTTTGAGCTCTGCACTACATTAATGCCCTTAACCGCCTCCAGCAGAGGGTCCCCGCTATCCCGGAGAACCGTCTTCAGCCCCTCCAGGTTCTTTTGCACGGATTCGGAATGGATGCTGTGTCCGCCGTTAAAGGCCAGGATGAGCTTGCCTGCCTTTACAACAGGCTCTGCATGCTTCAGTTTGGAGGCAAGTATGTGATCCTGCTCCCCAAGCGTTGACAATACCTTGTCCCACATCCCCTCATCCACCGGACCGTCCCCGCTTACCTCCCGGACCTTGAGGGCCGGCGCTTCCGTATTGTCCATACGGTAATCCGGCGATACTTCAGGTAATTTTTCCGGCAATGCTTTTGGGGGCAATTTCTCCGGTGATATTTTCGGGAGGGCTGCGGCGGCCGGGTGTGATGTCACCTCAAGCCCCTGGATGCGCTTTATTATATCTCCTACAGGCCTTAGCGAACTCAGCAGCGATGCCTTAATGAGCCCAACCTCGAGGGCAATCCTCGGGGAAAAGGCATTCCGTACATCCGTCTCTATCTTTATGGCCTCAGACAGCAGCAGGGTAAGCTCTTCTTCAGTCACGGAAGGGAGAGTTTTTGCCATAAACTCCCTCTCAATATCCGAAAGGCCGGCATCTTCTGCAGAGGATGTGATTTTTGATATGAGAAGTGTCCGGATGAACTGCAGGAACTCCCGTGTAAATGCCCTGAAATCCGTGCCTGAATCGTAAAGCCTGTCAACCAGAGAGATAATCTCCTTACGGTCACCCCTCAGGAGGGCATCCGTCATCTTTATAATCCTGTCAACGTCCGTTACTCCCAGAAGGTCCCGGACATCAGTGTCTGTTATCTGTGCTGAAAAGGCTGACAGCTGATCAAGAAGGGTGAGGGCATCCCTCATGCTTCCATCTGCCGCCCTGACAATCATATCCACCGCCTGCCCGGATATCCCTATTCTCTCCTCTGATGTGATATGTATTATATGTTCTTTCATCTCTGTAAACGGCACCCTCTTGAAGGAGAGATGCTGGCACCTCGACAGTACGGTAACAGGAATCTTCTGTGAGGCAGTGGTAGCCAGGACAAAGACTATATGGGGGGGGGGCTCTTCAAGGGTTTTTAAAAGCGCATTAAAGGCCGACTGACTGAGCATGTGGACCTCATCAATAATGTATATCTTGTATCTCCCTGCGGACGGGGCATACTTTACCCTCTCCCGGAGGTCCCTTATATCCTCCACACTGTTGTTGGACGCCCCGTCGATCTCCATGACGTCAACAGCATGCCCGTCGGTAACGGATATACAGAATTCGCATTTCCCGCATGGCTGAGGGGTGGGGCCTTTTGCACAGTTGAGGGCCTTTGCAAGTATCCTCGCAGCAGAGGTCTTTCCCACACCCCTCGGGCCGGAGAAGACATAGGCATGGGCAATCCTTTCCTGAGAAATGGCGTTCTTGAGTATAGTGCTTATGGTCTTCTGACCGACAAGCTCGTCAAAGGTATCAGGTCTCCACTTTCTTGCAAGGACAATATAGCTCATAATAAATTATTGGTTATACGCTGGTGTTGTAAGACTGTCTTCTCAATGCAGCCAGGCAACAACTTACTGCGGCACCGGGTTGAGATGCTTACCGTTGCTTCCTTCCGGACCTGGCGGAATTCACATTCTTCCCGTGCGCAGGGCTGCTGCCCGACTGCATTCAGGAGACAGGATGCTAATCGGGCCGCCGATTAACGCCGATATACGCAGATAGCATTAAAAGACTGAGGCCAGATTAATATTCTTATCTGGCGGAGAGGGAGGGATTCGAACCCTCGGTAGGTGTAACCCTACACACGATTTCCAGTCGTGCCCCTTCAACCACTCGGGCACCTCTCCATCAATGATTTCGCACTATATACCCTGCAGGGCAGACTGCCTGTAATTATAGCATAACTACAGGAACTTGACCAATAGCACAGGGATT
>BTTF01000164.1:0-2766 GCA_036244995.1 bacterium
AAGGATCAGCGTCCTTGTCCCTTCCCGTGTCTCAATTACTGTTTCAAACTATCTCTAACTACCGGCCAGTTCCTTCCCTACAATCACCGGCTTTACCGTCCTGTTAACTATCTCCGCGGAATTTCCTACTTTCAGCTTATCAAAGAGGAGCTCGAACTTCGCTTCCAGCTCTTTCATGATAGGCTCCTTTACATCCGTTGGCAGGTCCCACCATTTCTTTTTCAAAGGACCAAATCCCTTCTTTCTTGTGCTGTATATAAACTGCTCCTCGGTCTGACCCTCTTTTTTGTCCCGGGCATACTCCTGCTTTATAAAGTTGTACACCTCTGCTCTGAACTCTTCGGGGAGGTGTTTGCTGTCATATATCATATTCTGAAATCCCGTGGCCAGATGGACCTCTGAAGTCCCGGTCTCAGGGAACATATGGAAGGCGGTATCAGGCAGTGTTGAGGCACCGTGCTGTACACAGCCTGAAAGGCCGTATTCCTTTCTTGCAATCTCGGAGAGGCTCCTGAGAGTCTCAAAATCTATCTTGACCTCTGCAAGGCTGCCATCAGGCAGGACAACGCCGCCGTGGCTGGTGCCTGTCTGCACACTTAGTTTACTTAGTCCTTTCTCCCCCTTAAAAGTCTCTCTGAAACCGTCAAGGTAAGCCCTTAATTCCTCGGGGTTACTGTTCTTTTTGCCGATTTCTCCTATCTCCCCACCGATTGAGACGTCCAGACCAGGGGGCTGAATCTCTCTTATGTATTCCGACAGTTCTGCGGTCTTCTCAAAATTCGGCTGCTGCTGCTCTTTTACAGTGGGTTTGTCGAGATCAACAAGGGTGGATGAATCAATATCAATGTTGTAGAACTCTGCCTCCACAGCCTCTGCTATAAGCCCCTTTATGTAGTCTGTCTCTGCACCGGGGTTATCAAGAAAATACCGTCTGACCAACTGAAAATGGTCTCCCTGAACAAAAACCGGGCCTTCAAACCCCTCCCGGACTGCAGCAGCCAGGACCACGGTTGCATACTCCAGAGGCCTCTGCTTCGTATATCCAATCTCTGACCGTGCAATCTCGAATATCAGGGCTCCCACATTTATCTGAAGTGCCTTTCTGAGGATTGCCCTTGCCACATCATAGGTAAGCCCTCTTATGTTTATCGCCGGGACAGTAAAGCCCGGATATTCCCTTCCCATCTCTTCGTAAAGTCCCTGGATGGAGGAAGGCACCCCACCGCAAGCCTTTGCAACTTCCTTGATAAAGATAAGCTTTGCTCTCTTTTTTTCTTCGTCAGCCTCAAAAACCGCATCGTAAATAGCCGTATCCATGAGATTTCTGATTCCCTGCTTGTCCTTTACAAGGACAGTGTCATTCTTAAGCTCAACAAGATCTTTAAATATTTCTGTAGCCATTGCCCCTCCTTAAAATAGTTTTAGGATTAATCAGGATTATAATGACTTCGATTACGATAAAAATTATACCATAAATGTTTTATTTTTACAGGTCCTTCTGCCCACCTGTGAGCCTGTCAGCTTGTTATTACCCCGGCAATTATTCAGAGAGACATATTTGTCTGCAATATCAAACAGCTAACCAGATGAAAACCCGCTCTTTACACACCCCCTGCACCCTCTTTTTAGAGGGGAGAGTTCATGCTTCCTGCTTTCTCATGGCTGTTTACCAGCTTGCACGACTTTCCCTCTTCCCGTTCCGCCCCTTATCTGTAAATCCTCTGCTTTCCCCTCTATCAAGAGGGGATTAAGGGGTGTGTGCCTTTTAAAAACTCTGCTTCTATCTGCCGGTTTAATAGCTTGCCAGCCTGCCAGCCTGCCAGCTTGTTAGCCTGTAAACCTGCCAGCCTGCTCGTGCTTCTTTTCCTGGTATTTTGCTAAACTATTATTCATGAAAACATTAGGATACATCGGATTAGGGAAGATGGGGGGAAACATGGTGCTTAGGCTGCTTGAGCACGGCTGGGACATTGCCGCTTATGACCCCATTGCAGAAAATGTCAGGGAAGTGGAAGAAATGGGGGCCAGAGGGACGGGTTCTCTGAAGGCTCTGGTCGAAAAAACAGGGACGCCGCGGCTTCTGTGGCTCATGGTGCCTCATCAGAGGGTTGATAATGTACTGAAGGAACTGACTCCGCTCCTGAATAAGGGCGATACGATAATTGACGGGGGCAATTCAAATTATAAGGAATCCATCAGGCGGAACCGGGAACTCAGGGAAAAAGGGCTTGGATTCCTTGATGTCGGTGTGAGTGGAGGGCCCCGGGGAGCAAGAGATGGAGCCTGCGTAATGGTTGGGGGAGAGAAAGGGCTTTTTGAAAAGCATGAAGTCCTGTTTAAAGATATCGCTGCCCCGGACGCATATGGATACATGGGGAGAACCGGAGCAGGTCACTTTGTAAAGATGGTTCACAACGGAATCGAATATGGTATGATGCAGGCGATTGCCGAGGGCTTTGCAGTAATAAAGGCATCGGATTTTAATATAGACCTGCGGGAGGTCTGCCGCGTATACAATCACAGGAGCGTTATTGAATCCCGGTTAACCGGATGGCTGCAGAAGGCATTTGAGGAATATGGCGAAGACCTTGATGATATTTCCGGCAGCGTCTCTCATAGCGGAGAAGGTCTCTGGACAGTAGAAACTGCAAAAGAATTAGGGGTTTCCGTGCCTGTTATTAAAGAATCACTTAAATTCCGGGAGGAATCACAGAATACCCCTTCCTTCACGGGTCAGATACTGTCAGCCCTCCGAAACCAGTTCGG
>BTTF01000165.1:0-2737 GCA_036244995.1 bacterium
TGTTTGGGAGGAAGATATGACAAGTGTATTATCTTATGAGGACGAAAAAGAAATGAAACAACATAACAATGCAATCCGGAAACTTGCGCAGGATTCAGGAGTGGATGAGGAGGAGATAAAGACACTTTACGAACTGAAACTGGAAGAGATTATGAAACATGCAAGGATAAAGGAGTACCTCACGGTCTTTGCCTCCCGTAAGGTCAGGGAGAGTTTAAAAAACAGGTAACCGGGAATCCTCTTTAAGGTTTTAAATTAAAACAGCCAACAGTGACAGCGCTGAACCCTCAAATGCCTTTTCTGCAAAGAGCCCGAAGACCGCCTTGCCGACAATTTTGCCTGCCCTTGAAGCTGCTGCATGAAGATATTGATCATTCGTGATTATTTTTGATTTGTCAATATAGCCTCTTTGTTCCAGCAAGTTAATGATATCCGTGTTTTTTATTGTCCTGGAATTGTAATTCACAAGGAGACTTCCGGTAGTAAGATTGATATTAACGGTAGCAATACCCTCTACCGTACTCAATGCCATCCTTAACTCATATTCAGCATTCTTGTTTCTCTTGATGACCGGACTTTTAATCCTCAATCTGCCTGGCACATTATGGACGTAATAGCTCATATGCCTTCCTCCTTTGTCTTGATTTTCTTAAAAGTTTTACAAGCCGGATACCCGGAACACCGGAACCTTATGGTGCTGTTCTCCCTCTTGTAAATATGCATTAACTTTCCGCAGGCGGGACAGTGCGGATTATTCATTCCTTCTGTCCGTCCAGTGCCTGTTGTAAACTGCCTTCCACAGATGAGGCATAAATAGCGCTGTTTTCCTGTCCATGCCTTCCCATATCTGTACAATGCATCAGAATCGCATGATGGACACTTTATCTCTACATTCTTTGTCACATACAGTGTTGACATAGCTTTATTATAGAGGGCTAACTATTACTCCATTATTAAACCCATGTTAAATTTCTGTTACAAAAAACCGTAAACTCTTCCGGGAACCAAAAAGGGGGCTGTAAATACAGCCCCCTTTAAAATAGCTTTCAAACGGCTTAGGCTTAACAGACATGATAAACTCTACCTGTCTATCATGTGATGGCCCCTTTGCTGTGTACTGAAGCCTGTAATCCTGAGCACATCGTCCGTGGGATAATCATCATAAAGTGGCATGAGAGCGTCATTTGAGTGCTGGATTGAGAGGTAGGCCGTCTTGCCGTCTGCACTGAAAATGAACCCTGTAGGCTCAGCAGATGAATCCTTTACAGACATCGTCCTCACACAACCGTCAGACTTGATATCCCTGTCTGCACCGTCGGGCAGGCATGCGAAAATATCACCGTTTTTGTGGTCTTCAATTACGTATAGATTGCCGGTTACGGGCTGAAATGCCAGGTTGTCAAAGGAGTTAAACTCGGGGTCTCCTGCAACAAAACGGTTTGCAATAACAAGAGATTCGGCATTGGCAGGCTCATAGTCAACTGCACACATTACCTCGGCGAAGTTGTATGCCTTCTCACGTCCCGTGTTGGTCCAGCAGAAGCGGACTGCTCCGGGGAAATCCCTGTCACTAAACCTTAAATCACGATGAAGGTCTTCCGGACGGTAATAACCGGTAGCTCCCCTGGCATCTGCATCTGCCCGTGCTGTTGAGGCATTAACTTCCACCCAGGTGCCCTGTCCCACCTCGCAGCCCTGACCGAACTGGGGGAATCTGCTGCTGGAGGCTTCACGACAAGATATCTGCATTGCATTGACTACTCCTGAGGTCAGGGGTGAAAAACTCAGGGCGGCAATGTCGCCACTGCCGGAAAACAGGCTGTCAGGCACAAACTTAAAGATGGCTCCTCCATCTGAATCCGGCCCGTCGGTGCCGGGACGAAGCTCATCACCACCGATTACTACACCACTTGGGAGAACTGTTAACCCTTCCCAGGCAATAGTTGGCAGGGCAGTACGCTTGGCAATAAGAACCGGATCCGTAACCTCACCACTTGCACGATCGATTACGGTTTGTTCCGTTGTAAAGAGTGGATCCATAATTTCATAGGCACCACCGTCTGATGTCTCTTCCGTGGCAAGGATTGTGCCCCATGGAGTAGTACGGATGCCGTCGCAACGGTTCATTCCGCGCAAAATGGTCTCAACCTCTCCATCAGACAGATCGATACGCTGAATGGAAGGATTATACTTGTCAGTACCGTCAGGATTGGTTCCGATCACCTCTCGCCTACCTTCGACACAGACAATTAAGTGGGTAGGAGCTTCCTCGGGAAAGAAGGCCATCTGGTCGGTTTTATTGCCGGATTCACGTGTCAAATATTCTACCTGGAGGCCCCTTGCCGACAAGACCTGGGCCTCGGCATCCTGTTCTACTGTACGGTATGGGGTCTCGGTAGGAGAGGCTGATTCATCAAGTGGTTGTTCAATCCCGAACAGGCTTTCAGATTGACCCTTCAATAATCTCTCAACCGTTAAGCCAAAGTCAACAGAGCCTCTCCGGTGATCGTTGCCAGCCAGACTAACGGAAGCGCCAACAGTTACCATTACAGCATAAATGACTAAAAAGATCAGTGTCTTACCAACATTGCTCCTTAAATCGGCATTCATTTAATTTCTCCTTTTTTTTCTTGTTTGAAAGTTTTTGATTCTTCTTCCACCAAATCAAGCTTCTTTCCCTCAAACCCCGGCCTTTGGCTCACAAGAAGGCCAGCCCCCTTAGAATCCTTCCGTCTAA
>BTTF01000166.1:0-2670 GCA_036244995.1 bacterium
CACCAGGTTGATAGGCTGGAGGTGTAAGCGGAGTAACCCGTTCAGCTTACCAGTACTAATAGACCGTGCGGCTTGTCCTACTCTCCTTCCTTTCCCAGTACCCTCCTGTTGTCAAAGACAGGAAAATAGGCTACAATATAAAAAGGAGAATATTCCTTTTTATTTTTTTGTATAGTTTGTATAAAGGATGGTAAGACAATGAGAGAAAGAGATATATTTGAAGAGATAATAAATATAGGAAAGAGAAGAGGAGTTCTGACCTATGATGAGATAAATGAAGCCCTGCCTTCTGAATATTTCTCTCCGGATGAACTCGAGGACCTTATGGATCTGCTCCAGGACATGGGAGTCAAGGTGATTGAGGAACATTTTCAGGAGCCTGAAGAGGTAGAAGAGGTAGAAGAGTACGAAAAAACAGAGGACCTCGTTCAGGCATATTTTCATTCAATGGGGGATATATCAATCCTGACAAAGGATGAAGAGACAGGTCTGGCAAAAAACCTTGAGCAGGGCAGGAACATTATAAAGAGTATAGTAATCGAACTTCCTATTTACAAGAAGTTTGACGCCAGCCTGGATGGCGAAGATGAGACGATGACCGAGGAAGAGCGGGCAGAAGAAGTATTGCGTTTGACTATTGAACATCTGGAGGAAGTAAACAGATACATAGATGAGCTCGACCGGAAGGTTAAGAGGTATGGCGGCATAAAAGGACTTAAGACAAAGATTGCAGAGAAAAAGAAAAGAGGGGTCAATACCTCCAAATTGGAGCCCCTTTATAAAGAAGTCTCAGGAGAATATAAGAGAATCGAGACCGAGATTGGTGTGAAGATGGATACATTCAGGAAACTGAGGGAAAGAATGGACAAGGCTCAGGAGCTTGTGACATCGGCAAAGAATGAATTGATTACCCGAAACCTCAGACTCGTTGTTAACATAGCCAAGAATTATGTTGGCAGAGGGCTTCCCCTTCTTGACCTGATTCAGGAGGGCAATATTGGTCTGATGAAGGCTGTCGATAAGTTCAAGTATGAGAAGGGCTTTAAGTTCAGCACATACGCGACCTGGTGGATAAGGCAGGCCATTACAAGGGCATTGATTGACCAGACAAAGACTATACGCGTTCCCGTTCATATGATGGAGTTCTACAACAGGGTGACAAAGGCGTCCAGGGAACTCACACAGGTGCTGGGCAGGGAGCCTACGAATGAAGAGATTGCAAAGAAACTCGAAGTGCCTTCAAGAAAGGTTGAGGAGGTTTTCAGGGCAATTCAGGACCCTATTGCACTTCAGACTCCGGTAGGAGATGAGGATACAGAGCTTGAAGACTTTATTGGAGATAAAAACAGCCCTTCCCCATTTTCAGATGCGGAAAGGTCTGAGATGTCGGAGTATATTCAGAGGGTATTAAGCACACTTTCGCCCAAGGAGGCAAAGGTGATTCGCATGAGGTTTGGTATAGGGGTTGACAGGGACCATACCCTTGAGGAAGTCGGCAGACACCTTTCCATTACAAGAGAGAGGGTCAGACAGATTGAGGCAAAGGCCCTGAGAAAGCTGAAACATCCAAGCAGACTGAGGGCATTGAAGATTCTCACAACATAAATGGTAATCGAAAGAGATTTACTGTTTAGTATATAAAAAACAAAAAAAGGCCCTGATACGTGAGGGCCTTTTTTTGTTGGAAATGCACTACAGCAGATAGTAAATAACTATGAATAGCCACGAATATACAGTAAGTATCATTGTTTCTTTATTGGCTGCAAAAGTGGCAGGAGATGCAATTTTAGAGATTTATGACCGTGACTTCGGCGTGGAACACAAAGATGATGGCTCACCATTAACCTTGGCAGACAGACGTTCACATGAGATTATATGTGACTATTTAAACACCCTTCCGTCTGAACAGCTTCCGGTTCTCAGTGAAGAAGGTAAGGATATACCTTATAAGGAGAGGAGAAATCGGGATTACTACTGGCTTGTTGACCCCCTTGACGGAACAAAGGAATTCATAAAGAGAAACGGCGAATTTACCGTAAATATTGCGTTGATACATAAAGACAGGCCTGTTCTCGGGGTGATATATATACCGGTGAAAGATACCTTCTATTTTGCATCAGAAGGGCTTGGGGCATATAAATTGAAAGGAAGTGAAAAAGTGGGAGTTTTGGAGTTCAGGGAGGAAAAGAATGAAGAAGTGATTAAAGATTTGTTGTCGGATATCCTCAAGGACTCAACCAGACTACCGGTCATCGGTAAGGGCTTGCCCTCTACCAGCCACAAATCACGAATCACCATAATCGGCAGCCGTTCACACGTAACAAAAGAGTTTGAGGAGTTTGTGGATGAAATGAGAAAGAAGTATGCTGAAGTCGAATTCATCTCTGCCGGAAGTTCATTGAAGTTTTGCCTTGTAGCTGAGGGCAAGGCAGATATCTATCCGAGATTAGGACCAACAATGGAGTGGGACACCGCGGCAGGGCAGGCAATAGTTGAGCAGGCAGGGGGATGTGTGCTGGATGTGGAAACAGGAAGCCGAATGAGCTACAATAAGGAAAATCTGCTGAATCATCGGTTTGTTGCGTCTTTAAACCCCGCTGCTTTGGATGATGCTTGAGCATGCCATCTAACGGTTTTCACTTAACTGCACAATGCTATGGTATAATATAA
>BTTF01000167.1:0-2606 GCA_036244995.1 bacterium
GTAGCTGTGACCGATGACAAACTCGATCTGGTTATTGACGTTATCCAGGAGGCTGCAAGAACAGGCGAGATAGGGGATGGAAAGATATTTATTTATAATCTTCAGGATGTGGTAAGGATCAGGACGGGGGAGAGAGGAGAGAAAGCGATATGATGAAAAAAGAGGATACAGGAATCGGAATTCCGGGCTCTTTGATAAATGGAAGAATGTTTCTGATTGCGATATTCACGGGTTTTCTGGTATTCCTTTCCTGCAACAGCGCCTTTGCAGGGGAGGCAGCAGGGATCGATACCGGCGATACCGCATGGCTATTGATGTCCACTGCACTTGTCATGCTGATGACCCCGGGGCTCGCCTTTTTTTATGGCGGAATGGTGAGGAGCAAAAATGTCCTTGGCACTATAATGCATAGTTTTATAATCCTGTGTATTGTGAGTATTGTCTGGGTATTGTGGGGATATACACTTGCCTTCGGCCCTGACATAGGCGGGTTTATCGGCGGACTGAAGTGGTTGGGCCTGCAGGGTGTTGGACAGGAACCTGCGCCACTGGCCCCAACAGTGCCTCACCTTGCGTTCATGATGTTTCAGGGGATGTTTGCCGTAATCACCCCTGCCCTTATAACAGGCGCCTTTGCAGAGAGGATGAAGTTTTCGGCATTGGTGATCTTTACTGTATTATGGACAACCCTTGTCTACTCCCCTGTTTGTCACTGGGTATGGGGAGGCGGATGGATCGGAACAAAAATTGGCGCCCTTGATTTTGCAGGCGGCACAGTGGTACATATAAACTCAGCCATTGCAGCCATTACTGCCGCAGTTGTTGTTGGAAAGAGAAAGGGTTATCTGGAGGAGGCTATAATGCCGCATAACCTTCCAATGACTATCCTGGGGGCTGCACTGCTGTGGTTCGGCTGGTTCGGCTTCAATGCCGGCAGCGCCCTTACAGCCGGAGGACTGGCCTCCCTTGCCTTTGTAACAACAAACACCGCTGCTGCTGCCGCTGCCTTGAGCTGGGCGCTTGCAGAGTGGGGCTACAGGGGAAAGCCCACGGCCTTTGGTGCGGTTAGCGGCGCTGTAGCCGGACTTGTTGCCATAACGCCTGCAGCGGGTTTTGTAAGCCCTATGTCTGCTATCCTGATAGGTATCGGCGCAGGTATCTTCTGTTATCTTGCCGTTAATATCAGGCCGAAAATCGGATATGATGATTCCCTTGATGTGCTCGGCATCCACGGAGTAGGAGGTCTGTGGGGGGCGCTGGCTACAGGTCTTTTTGCATCAACCGCAGTAAATTCCGCTGGCGCCGATGGCCTGTTCTTCGGAAACCCGTCTCTCTTTACAGCCCAGATTATCGCAAGTGTTGCAACCATTCTTTATTCCGGAGTTGTCACCCTTATCATACTGAAGGCGCTTGACTGGACAGTCGGCCTCAGGGTTAAAGAGGAAGACGAGGTTGTGGGACTTGACCTCAGCCAGCATGGTGAGACAGGATATAATCTGTAAACAGAACCGCAGGTCAGCAGGCGGAATTAAAAATCTTGTCAAGGAGACTATAAGGTTATGCCGGTATTGATTGTAAAAAACATCCCGGTCGAAGGACCGGGAACGATTGAGGACTTTCTCAAGGACAAGGGTATTCCCTATACCATACTCGAGCTCTCAAAGGGCGAACAGATTACCGATACAGGGGACTATTCGCATCTGATAGTAATGGGCGGGCCGATGGCTGTTTACGAGATGGACAGATACGCCTGCCTCCGTCAGGAGACGGACCTGATAAAGGACTTCATTGACAGGGGCAAGGCTGTCCTTGGTGTCTGCCTTGGAGCCCAGATGGTCGCTCATTGCCTTGGGGCAAGGGTCTATCCCGGTGATGTAAAGGAGGTTGGCTGGTATAAGGTTGACATAACAGACGAGGGAATGGAAGACGAGGTCTTCTCGGCCATTTCCGTTGACGGGAAACCCTTTGCAGAGGTATTTCAGTGGCACGGTGACACCTTTGACCTGCCCGAAGGTGCGGTAAGGATTGCCTCATCAGCAGCCTATCCCAATCAGGCATTCAGGTACGGCAGCCGGGTATATGCCCTGCAGTTTCATATAGAGGTTACCCCGGAGATACTCAGGGAATGGTTTAAAGATGAAGAGGGGGTTGATGTTGAGGAGATGCTTGCGCACACGCAAAAGATATACCCTGAATATCATAAAAGGGCAATGAATTTTTACTATAAATTTTTTTCTTGACAAAACTTTGTCTTGACAAAGCCCAAAAATTTATAGTAATTTTATCGGTAACCTGTTACCGATAAATTACGAATTTTAATTATTTAGGAGGTAGTCTATGACGCCAAAGGATGTCTTAACGTTTGCCCAGGAAAACGACGTAGTAATGGTGGACTTCAAGTTCATCGATTTCCCGGGGGTATGGCAGCACTTTTCAGTACCTGTTGACGAGCTGAAAGAAGAGACTTTTGAAGAGGGTGTTGGCTTTGACGGCTCATCCATAAGGGGCTGGCAGGCAATCAATGCATCGGATATGCTGATCATGCCTGACCCTGAGACTACAATTCTTGATCCATTCAGAAAGTACTCGACCCTCGGTCTTGTCTG
>BTTF01000168.1:0-2599 GCA_036244995.1 bacterium
GAACGTGCCTTTCAGAATGCTGTAGGTAAGCCGGTTAAGCGGGCAGGAATAGTCAGGCATGTAACAGTTCACACTCTCAGGCACTGATTTGGCACACACCTTCTTAATGAATGGTCTGCATCTTGGCTGGTTTCAAAGTCACTCGATGAGGTTTATATGACAATGGCAATGATAGTCTGCACGAATAGGTCCAGCTACGTCGTCGGAGAATATGAATGTTTGCTATATGTTTTTTACCGTAAGTTGTTGCAGAGATTCCCGGCTCCTTACCTGCCATGCCTGAATCCTGTCCTATAAATCAGGATGAGACGATCTCCTGAAATACCTCTCTGAGCACCTCGTCCCTGTTAGCCGGCGTTATTCTGTAAATAACCACATCCGGTCTTTTCTTAACCTCTTCGATAAACCCGCCACCTTTCTCTGAGACAGTGGCTACAAGAGGTGTGTCTGAATCAAGGAGCGCCTTGGCAATTCTGCAGAATTTATCGGAAAAAGACTCCATTTTTCCTATTTCATCGATTATATAAACCCCTGTTTCAGCACTGAAAAGCCCAAGACCCTCAAGAAAGTCCTCAAAGCCCTTAAGGTCAACACCATAACGCCCAACCCTGAACGGGCTTTTTATCCTGACATGGCTGAGAACGGCACGTTCACCCCTCAGGCCCACAAGCTCAAATCCCACGCGCCTGCCTTTCTCCCTTATCTCAAGTGTGTAGAAACCAGCAGGGTTTTTATCAGAGACCTTATCAGCAATATTCTTTATGAGGGTGGTCTTCCCACAACCAGGCCGACCGGTAATAAGGAGGTTCTTTTTCTTCATGAAAAGCCCAAAATATCCGCGGATTTTCACAGCTTATCAACAAAACAATTAAGACAATATCTATTTGATTTTTATGTGGATTTCTGTGAACATCTGCGAAAATCTGTGTAATCTGCGGATATATCGAACTAAGCCCTCAGGATTTCAAGGAGCCTGTCAAGCTCATCAAGACTGTAGTACTCTATCTCTATCTTGCCTGCCTTACCCCGGTGTTTTATCTGGACCTTAGTCCCCATTGACCGTTTAAGACGCTCTTCAAGGGCTGCAATATCAGGGTCTTTCGCCTTCTGCTTTTTAGTCTGCCCCGATGGGGTCTCCATGAGACGCTTGCACAGGGCTTCTGTCTCCCGCACATTAAGCCCCTTCTTTACCACTGCCCGTGAAGCATCCATCTGCGCCTTTTTTGTCGGTAGCGACACAATGGCCTTTGCGTGGCCCATGCTGAGTCTGCCGTCATTTACAAGCCCCTTTACCTCAGGGGGAAGCCTCAGAAGTCTCAGATAGTTTGCAATCGTTGCCCTCTCCTTCCCCACCTTTTTAGAGAGGTCCTCCTGGGTATACTTGTGCTCCTCTATCAATCTGTGAAAGGCATCTGCCGTCTCTATCGGGTTGAGGTCATCACGCTGTATATTCTCGATAAGTGCAAGCTCAAGGGATTCCCCGGGCCCGCTGTCCTTGATTAAAGCCGGAATCTTTTTCAGGCCTGACAGGGCCGCAGCCCTCCACCTTCTCTCACCTGCTATCAGGTAATAGTCACCGTTTTCAGCCCTTCTGACCATGACGGGCTGAAGAATGCCCTTCTCTTTTATTGATGCCGTCAGCTCTCCGAGGGCCTGATCGTTAAAGACCTTTCTTGGTTGTTCGGGGTTGGGCTTTATCTTTTTTATCTCTATCTCCTGAACACCTTGCCGGTGGTCAGGGATCAGTGCGCCAAGACCTCTACCGAGTGCGTCCTTCACTTAAAATCTCCTTTGCAAGTTGAAAATAGCTCTGGGCACCCCTTGAACGGGCATCATAGAGCATTACGGGCTTGCCAAAGCCCGGGGCCTCACTAAGTGTAACATTCCTTGGGATAACCGTGGAATAAACCACGTCTCCAAAGTGCTTCTTCACCTCCTGGGCCACCTGTTGCGACAGGGAGTTCCTTGAATCAAACATGGTCAGCAATATCCCCTCAATCTGCAGGGCCGGGTTGTAGGAGTCCCTGACAAGATTGATTGTACGGGTAAGGAGGCCAAGCCCTTCGAGGGCATAGTACTCACACTGCACAGGCACAAGAACAGAGGCAGCAGCTACAAGGGCATTTAGGGTGAGGAGACCAAGAGAGGGAGGACAATCCACTATTATATATTCAAACCTGTCTGCAATCGGCCTGAGGGCCTCTGCCAGCACCGCCTCCCGCTCCGGCCTGTTAACAAGTTCAACCTCAACAGCAAGGAGATCAATGGAAGAAGGGACAATGCTTAACTTCTCCACCTCTGTCCCGGCTACCACCTCCTCCATCCCTGCCCTGCCCACAAAGACATCGTAGAGGGTCTCCTTAAGATTGTTCCGGTCTATACCAAGACCGCTTGTGGAATTGCCCTGCGGGTCTGCATCAATTATGAGGATATCCTTTTCCGCCAATGCAAGGGAGGCCGCAAGATTTATTGCAGTTGTGGTCTTTCCGACCCCGCCTTTCTGGTTTGCTACAGCAACAATCCTGCCCAAATTACCATCCTTTATCTCCATTGTTCCACGTGGAACATTTCACTCCATCACTCCTTCACTCTCTGCCAC
>BTTF01000169.1:0-2588 GCA_036244995.1 bacterium
TCAATGTTTTGTTACCAGTGTGAACAGGCTGCGAAAGGAACGGGATGTGAAAAGGTTGGGGTCTGCGGGAAGAGTCCGCAGGTTTCGGAGTTGCAGGATTTGCTTGAACATGCATTAAGGGGCTTGGCCCTGTATGCCGTGGAGGCTGAGAAAGAAGGGATCGCTTCTGATCCTGCTGTAAATGCCTTTACAGCAGATGCCCTTTTTACCACTCTTACGAATGTTAACTTCGACGGGCGGAGTATTGCAGGCCTTGTCAGAAGGGGTGTTGAGCTCAGAGAGGGGCTTAAAAAGAAGGTTTCAAAGACCTTTGACCATAAGGCCGCTACCTTTACCCCGGCAGATGATTACGAGGGAATGGTTGCACAGTCAGAGCAGGTCGGGATTATGAGCTTAAGCGATGATCCGGATATCCGCTCGCTTATGCATACAACATTGTACGGACTGAAGGGTGTTGCTGCATATGCAGTGCATGCACGCACACTCGGACAGGAGGATAATGGTGTCTATGCCTTTATGCACGAGGCCCTGGCCTCCATGCTGAGCAAGGACCTTACGCTGAACGACTGGGTGGCAATGGCCCTGAAGTGCGGAGAGGTCAATCTCAGGGCAATGGAACTCCTTGACACGGCTAACACCGGCACCTATGGACATCCTGAGCCTACCAATGTTGCGCTCGGGGCTAAAAAAGGTAAGGCCATACTCGTATCAGGCCATGACCTTAAGGACCTTGCGGAGATACTGAAGCAGACAGAAGGGAAAGGAATTAACGTATATACCCACGGCGAGATGCTTCCCTGCCACGGTTATCCCGGGCTTAAAAAGTATCCTCACCTTGCAGGTCATTACGGAACTGCATGGCAGAACCAGCATAAGGAGTTTGCTGCATTTCCGGGTGCAATCCTCATGACCACCAACTGTTTGCAAAAACCCCTTGATACCTATAAGGACAATATATTTACCTCAGGTCCGGTTCAGTTTCCCGGCGTAACCCATATTGATGGGTATGATTTTACCCCGGTCATAAAGAGAGCACTTGAATTACAGGGTTTTGAGGCTGATGTGCCAGGCAAAACAGTAATGACGGGTTTTGCCAGAAACGCTGTGCTGGGTGTGGCTGGAACGATTGTGGAGGCAGTAAAGAACAAGGACATACGTCACTTCTTCCTGGTTGCAGGTTGTGACGGCGCAAAGCCGGGCAGAAACTACTACACCGAGTTTGTCGAGAAGGTACCTTCAGACTGTGTGGTGCTGACACTTGCATGCGGAAAGTTCCGCTTTTTCGACAAGGACCTCGGAGATATCGGCGGTATCCCAAGGCTCCTGGATGTGGGTCAGTGCAATGATGCCTACTCGGCTATCAAGATAGCGGTTGCCCTGTCCGAGGCATTCGGCGTGGGAGTCAACGACCTGCCGCTCTCAATGATACTCTCGTGGTATGAGCAGAAGGCGGTGGCGATATTGCTTACCCTGCTTCACCTGGGTATTCAGGATATCAGGCTTGGGCCGACACTTCCGGCATTTATCACACCGAACGTGCTCAAGGTACTGGTTGATAACTATAACATCAAGCCGATCAGTACACCTGAGGAGGATCTGAAGGCGATACTCTGTGGGGATGCAGCAGGTGATGCCGACTGTCTTGAGGTTAGCAAAGCTTCAGCTTAACCAATTATTTAATAAAAAAATATGCGCAAGAAGAGAGGGGGCATTTCGCCCCCTCTCTTCTTTTATATTCAGCCCTTCCATTCCTCAACAATATTCCCTTCTTCATCAAACCTGCAGGCCTGAATAAACGGATCATGGTAGAAGGTGAACCACGACCCCTCTTTGATACCCCCGGATTCCAGCTCTTTTTTAATTTCGATGGCATCAAGTGGAAAGTTGTCATATGCAGTAACCCAGAGCGGGTTGAAATGGGCATGCGTGGGAAGCAAATCCCCCATATGCAGGGCTGTTTGTCCGGCAGATTCCATGCTCACTACCTGATGCCCCCTTGTATGCCCGCCTGTATGTATGGCCTTTATGCCATCAACAACCTCAACCTCACCTGAAACCAGTTCAAGATTTCCGTTCTTCTTCAGCAGCTCATAGTTTATTGGCCAGTAAGTGTTGACGGACCTCCTGTTTGGATTCAAGACATCCTGCCATTCTGTTTTCTGAAGGATGTGCCTGGCATTTGGAAATGTAAGCGTCAGCCCTGCCCCCTCGACCATCATCACTACTCCGCCTGCATGGTCAAAATCATAATGGGTCAGGATAACGAGGTCTATATCTTTCCTCTTTATATCCAGAGAGCTCAGGTCTTTCAGGATATCCCAGTCCTTTTGCAGCCTGAATATCTTCTTCTGTTTTTCGTCAAGCTTGTTCCCTAACCCTGTATCAATGAGAACAAGTGCTTCGGGAGTTTTAACAAGGATGGGCGAGGCAATCAACGGGATGAGATTTACTTCATCACAGGGGTATTTTTTTGACCACAGCACCTTTGGCACAACACCAAACATGGCCCCGCCATCCATTGCAAATCTCCCGCCGCTGAGCCGGAACAATTCGAACTTTCCCAACTTTAAACCCTTTTTCATGCTTTT
>BTTF01000170.1:0-2546 GCA_036244995.1 bacterium
TCACCCATCTGCCGTCTCTGCCGCGGATTATAATATAAATTCAAAACAGCACTTGCAAGACTTTCCACATCGCCTGCCTCATAAGCAGCTCCACAGTAATTTTCCGAAATAATTGATTCCAGCTCTCCGCTAAGACTTGAGAGCACGGGCAACCCGCCGCAGAAATATTCAAACACCTTATTGGGCAAACTTTGGGAAGCCTTTTTAACATATGCCGCCAACCCGACATCCGACATTTCCATTAATACTTTAATCGTTGCAGGAGAAACCCAGCCCGGGAAGATTACATTCCTTAATCCCCTGGCCCGATACCGCAGGGAAGACATTTTTTTGCCATCGCCACACAGAACAAACTGGATTTTCCTGCCGGGTGACTGTTCCAGTAATATTGCAGCATCAATCACTGTCTCAATATCGTAGGAGGCTTCAAACTGACCAAAAAAACAACATATAAATCCGTCAGGGTCAACACCGCTGTCAAGAAGAAATTGCCTTTCCGATTTTATCCGGTCTTCACTCAAAGACTGTTCAAGGGATGCAAGCGGGAATACCGCATCTGTCTCTGAACGTTTACGGCCTGCGTAACTTAGTCCCCAATCCAGATAAGCGGAAGATACTGCTATTACTGCATCTGCTTCCCTGAAAAAACGCCGGTTGCTATTAAATGCCGGCCATAATACAAGCTGTCCAAGCCAACGTAGTCCCTCAGGGATTACACTCAGGAAAATATCCGGCCATAAATCACGGACATCAATTACAACCGGTATATTATGACATCCGGCATATTCTATTGCAACCCTGCACATTCCCGGAGCCGGCAGTGCGCTGAGAATAATATCAGGAGGTTTTTCATCTTTGATGCGTCGTTTAAACGCACGGGCAACCTGATGATTAAACCACATCCTGCTAAAGCTGATATTCTTCCTGTAGCCTTTTGCATAGAGCAGTTCAATCCTGTATCGGTCATTGACTCTAACGGCACTATCCTTCTCAGCCCGCTGTCTTTTGTAAGCATGAACAAACGTAGGTGCCCACCTGACAACATGGTGACCGCGTTCTGCCAGCATATCCGCCAGAATCCCGTAGCGGAATAATCTTGTCGGCCCATCAACAGGAAGCAGTTCTCCAATATGTATAAGCCATATCTCCATGATTATTAAATTGAACCCGGCTCCAGATGAATGGTCGTTGGAAGGAATATGATAGACTCTTCACTCATTCTCGTCCCAGTGTCATACCGGGGCTCCGAGGCAGTTTTATCCTGCAATAAATGCGGATAAACCTGAAAACCGTTCAGAATCAATCATATCCCTTCCTTTCCTATATTGAGGCTTTTTATCACTGAATGCCGGTTGAAAACAACTCCAGCAGTCTCTTTGAGATCAGGGACAGATTAAAATCTCTCTCTATCTTTTTTCTTCCCCGCATACCTGTCAACGCATAATACTCCGGATCATTAATCAGTTTCTCAATCGCACCGGCAAGCGATTCCGTATCCTTTTCCTCAACCATTATCCCGCTGCCGTCTCCGAGCAATTCCGGGATACCCCCGGTGCGGGTTGATATAACGGGAATACCGTATGACATCGCCTCCATCAGTGCAACAGGGATTCCCTCCCTTACGCCATCTCCGGTTACAATACTCGGCAATACAACAACATCAACCCTGCCTTCGGCATATAATCCGAGGAGTTGCTCATGAGGCAATCTTCCCAAAAACTTTATATTACAACCAGATGGAAGCCCTTCAACCATCCCTTTCAATTCATCTTCCAATAACCCATCCCCTGATATGAGACATTCGAACTTCACGCCCCTGTCTGAAAGTATTTTGCAGGATTCAAATAAATACCTGTGTCCTTTTTTAGGCACAAAATTGGCAGGACATAAGATTGTAAAGACTTTCTGCGATATTACGGGAGTTTTAACGTTCCCTGTAACTTCCACTCCCATGTGAAGCGTCAATATTTTCCCGTGAAGGGCACTGTCTTCAACAATCTCCGTCAAATCCTTACGGCCTTCTTCATCAATGGCTCTTACAAACAATGCTGAAGCACATTTCTTGTTGATGATATTATTTTCTGCAATATCCCCTCTGTGGGCAGTAAAGCTCCAGGGAATATCTGTGACCTTTGAAATAATATATGCCATTGTCGAGGGTGTTGAAGCCCAGTGAGCATGAATGTGTGAGATGGACGCCTTTTTGATATCCTCTGACAGGGATACGGCTTTGGGAAATACTATCAGGTTCTTGAGCGCTATCCTTATATTCCTTGCCTTAAAGGCAATGTCATACACTATTTTAATAAAAGAAACCGGCTTTCTGCAAATAAAGCTTATGAAGTTTTTTGCGATATTGACGTCAAACCATGGAGTGCTCAAAGTATCCTTAAGCAGGGGGGCAGCCTCTTTGTGGAATAATTCACCTGACTTGTCTCTCGGCAGAATCAGAATATCTGCACCCCTGTCTTTGAGGGCAAGCATTTCCGTCAGGATAAAAGTCTCCTGTGTGCCAAATGGGGCTTTTACAGTAATGTAGGCAATTC
>BTTF01000171.1:0-2539 GCA_036244995.1 bacterium
TCACGGGCAAAAACATTAGGAATAAAGGAGGACGTCTTCTCAAAGACCGACATCCATATCCATGTACCTGCCGGAGCAATCCCGAAGGACGGTCCTTCTGCCGGTATCACGATGGCAGTGGCCATAGCATCTGCTTTTACCGGCAGACCTGTGGATAAAAAGATTGCCATGACCGGAGAGGTAACCCTCAGGGGAAGGGTGCTGCCGATCGGTGGGCTCAAGGAGAAGATACTTGCAGCCAAGAGGATGGGGATACCCAAGGTGATCATACCCAGGAGAAACGAGAACGACCTTGAGGATATTCCCAAATATGTGAAGAAGAACGTGGAGATCATTTTTGTTGACAAGGTGGATGATGTGCTTAAAGTTGCCTTAAAATCAAAGAAAAAGACCACGACAACCAGGAAAACAAAGGCTGCTGTAACCAGAAAGTCTGTTGCAACCAAAAAAATAAAGACTACAGCAATAAAAAAGAGAAAAACAGCTGCAACCGGAAAGACAAAGACTGCTACAGGAAGAAAGAGGAAGAAGTAATTATTCTTCCTCAATGAGAGAGCTCTGAATAATTACGAAAAGACAGATGAAACTTGGAGACGCCGGTGAGCTTGAAATATTGGAGAGGTTGAGGAAACGTTTTCCTTCCCGCTCTGAGGATGTAATCGTCGGCATAGGTGATGATGCAGCGGCCCTGGACATCCAGGGCCGTACACTGCTTATAAGTACTGATACCATGACCGAGGGAATACACTTTGACCTCACCCTCGTTACACCTTATCAGGTTGGCTTCAAACTCGTCTCCTCCAATGTAAGCGATATATTTGCAATGGGAGGAAGACCGAAGTGGTCTCTTCTGAGCATGACGCTCCCTCCTGATACTGAAAAGTCCTTTCTTGACAGCTTTCTTGAAGGCATTTCAGCCGGGATAAAGAGGTATGGACTGGACTTGGTCGGAGGAGATATTACAGGGAGCAGAAACTCCTTTACCGTCTCACTCACGATTTCGGGCATGGCGGAAAAGAGGGTTATCAGAAGGTCAGGGGCCTCGGTTGGAGACAGGCTTTATCTCTCGGGACCTGTTGGAGAAGCATCGTGCGGACTGGAACTCCTTAAGAGACTCGGTCGTTCTGTAAATCTGGAGAGGGGTGAAGAGCTGCAGCTCTCACTGAAATGGGAAAGCGCAGGACCCCTCCTGATGCGGTTCCTTCTACCTGAAGCATGCGACGTCTCTGAATATTCAGAATATATAACCTCCATGATAGATATAAGTGACGGGCTTTTCCTTGACCTTACAAGGCTCTGCCGGGAGAGTTCTGTTGGTGTAAGACTTTACGAGGAGAAGATACCTGTAACAGAGGCCCTCGGCGAGGTCTCCGCCTTTCTCGGCAAGGCCCCTTACGGATTCATAACCTCCGGAGGGGAGGATTATCAGCAGCTATTTACATCCCGGGAGCCGCTCTCCAGGTTCATCGAGATAGGAGAGATAACAGACAGGGGCTTATACATTGTCAGAAGGGATGGTTCCGAGGAAGAAATAAGACCGGAAGGATACCAGCACTTTGTCTCTCAGTGACAAGCTAAGAATAATATTCAGTGTCAAGGATACACCTGAGAAGATCGCCTTTGCCTTTGCAGTAGGGATTTTTATCGGGATTTCTCCTTTTCTCGGGCTTCACACCCTGATGGCCATAGCCTTTGCCTCCATCTTGAGACTTAACAAACTGGTAACACTTGCAGGCGCCTTTGTAACAAACCCGTTGACCATCATCCCCATATACAGCTTTGCCACGTGGATGGGTACCAAGATGACCGGACATGAAAATACACTCTCGCAGACAAATTTTAAAGAGATAACCATTATCAATATCTTCAGTATACTTAAGGAGCTCATCCTGCCCTTCTTTGTGGGCACCATCGTCTTTGGCCTGATAGCAGGCGTTCTCTCTTACCTGTTTGTTTATTATATACTGAAACGCATGAGGGAGGTTTAAGTATTAAAATATATGGCAGTGATGGAGAGGAATGGATCAATACCCTGCCACGTTTCGCTATTTTGTGACATTTTCAGATTGCTTTGACACAGCCGTACAAGGGCAAGATTGACAGAAAGTCGCTAAGTTTATTATAGTGTGAGATACATTTTTTTTCGGGAGGTGACAGTCATGCCCATTTATGAATATCGCTGTCTTAAATGCGAAAGGCAATTTGAGTTAGTCCGGAAATTCAGTGATGCCCCCCTGAGCACATGTCCTGAGTGTGGAGGGGAGCTTAAAAAATTGATATCACCCACATCCTTTGTCCTGAAGGGCAGCGGATGGTATGTGACCGACTATCCGTCTGCTGAAAGAAAAAAGGCGATGGGGAAGGAAGATAAAGGGAAAACGAAGAAAGAACAGGATAACAAAAAGGACAACAAAAAGGACAACAAAAAGGATAAGAAAACTGAGACTACAAAGATTTAACTCTATTGTTTATTTTCATATCCCTTACATCAAGACAGGGGAGTATTTAGCTTTTATAAATGAACATAAACTGAACCTCG
>BTTF01000172.1:0-2536 GCA_036244995.1 bacterium
TTTTCATCTGGTTAACTGTTTGATATTGCTGACGAACATGCCTCTCTGAATAATTGCCGGGTTAATAGCCTTGTTAGAGCTTGCCCGCTTGTTAGCCAGCAGAGCCGGATTTGGAATTAATAAGACCAAAAAGGTAAAATATGAAGTCATGAAAGATGATGAGAAACCAGTTGTCGAGTTATACGCGGACGGCGCGTGCAGTGGTAATCCCGGTGTCGGGGGATTCGGAGCCATATTAAAATCGGGGAAGAAAGTCAGGGAATTCTCTGCCTGTGAAGAGATGACTACAAATAACAGGATGGAGTTGCTTGGGGTGATTACGGCCCTGGAAGCGCTGAAAAAGCCTTGCCGGGTCAGGATCACAACAGACTCGACTTATGTGGTGAAGGGAATGACCAAATGGATAGACAATTGGATAAAGCAGAACTGGAAGAATTCCCGGAAACAGGAAGTGCTCAACAGGGATTTATGGGAAAGACTGCTGAAAGCGGCCGGACGGCATGAGATAGAGTGGGTCTGGGTAAGAGGCCATAACGGTCATGTGGAGAATGAGAGATGCGACGAGCTCGCAAGGCTTGCGTTGGAAAAGTGCCGGGGCCGTAAGGTCCGCCCGGACAAACCGCGAAATTCATGATCCTGCTGTTATGTCGGATATGAAGGTTCCCGAACTGCTTGCCCCTGCAGGGGATTTTGAAAAACTCAAGACCGCAATTCATTACGGCGCTGATGCCGTCTATCTCGGGGACTCAAGGTTCAGCCTGAGAGGCAAGGCTGGAAACTTTACCGACAATGAGCTAATGAAAGCCGTCCTGTATGCCCGGGGAAAAGGTGTAGAGGTATATGTAACAGTCAATATTTTTCCGCATAACCGTGACCTGGCCGGGCTTGAGGAACATATTGAACTCCTCAGGGAAGTAAGGCCTGATGCAGTAATCCTTTCCGACCCCGGCCTCTTCATGATGTTTAAAAAAAAGGCTTCCGAAATAGAGATTCACATAAGCACCCAGGCCAATATCACCAACGTTGAATCAGCGCTCTTCTGGGAAGGTATCGGTGCCGGGAGGCTCGTGCTTTCGCGGGAGTTGTCTGTAGATGAAATAAGGGAGATACGCCGCAAAACGTCTGTGGGCCTTGAGGTGTTTGTCCACGGTTCAATGTGTATCTCATATTCCGGGAGGTGTTATATCAGCAGCTTTCTTGCGTCCAGGAGCGCCAACATGGGGCAATGCACGAATTCCTGTAGATGGAACTATGCCCTGATGGAGGAGAAGAGAGACGGGGAATTCTTTCCTGTATTCGAAAACGATCGGGGTACCTTCATAATGAGTTCAAAAGACCTCTGTATGATAGAACACCTGCCCGTTCTTGCGGAGGCAGGTATCGACAGTTTCAAGATAGAGGGCAGGATGAAGGGAATAAACTATATTGCCGGCGTTGTAAAGACTTACAGGGAGGCACTTGATTCCCTGAAAGATGACGGCGCGTACATAGTGAATCCGGGATGGCTGAGGGAACTCTCGATGTTCAGCAGCAGGGGATATACAACAGGCATGTTCTTTGGGAAACAGCCGGACGAAGGGTATAATTTTGACGGTAAGAGTTATAGAATGAGCCATGACTTCGTCGGGATTGTCGTCGATCTTGACGGTAATACCGCAAGTGTCGGCCTGAGGAACAGGCTTGATTCCGGGGACCACGTTGAATACCTTTCCCCTGGACTGGAAGAAAAAACCTTTGAAATCGGCTTGATGAAAGATAAAGACGGGACGGAGATAAATTCGGCAAGAAACGGGGATATGGTATTCATCAGGGTTCCGGACGGGGTAAGGAGGAACGACCTGATACGAAGGGAAAAAGGGGCTGGTCTTACACAGCGGAATGTAATTCGTGTCCGGGGAGAAAGCTGATGATGAGCAAGTTCTTCCTTTTCTATATCCTTTACTGGATGCTGGGAAATCCGATCATGGCGCTTCTGGTGATACTCCTCATATCTTTCACTATAGACAGGACTTATTTCGGTTTTGTTCCCGATCCTTTAAAGGCATTCAGGACAGCGGGAAGGATAAATGAACTCCGGAGGATTGTGGCAATAAATCCTCATGATGCCAGGTCTCTGAAAGAACTCGGCATATTTATGTTTGAAAAGAAAAAATACGGTAAGGCCGTTGAATATTTTGAAAAGGCGGCAAACAAGATGTCTGATGATCCTGAATTCAACTATTATTACGGCATCTCGATCGCAAAGAACGGTGATATACAGAAAGGCAGGGAATATGTTGACGCTGCCCTGGAGGCCTCGCCAGGACTCAAATATGGAGAACCATACCTTATGATGGCCGAGGTCTTTATTGACAACAACGACTACGACAGCGCCCTGCCGCTGCTCAAGAGTTTTGAGAAGATAACCTCTTATAGTTCAAGGGGGCTTTATCAGATGGGCCTTGTCAAGTTGAAGCTGGGCATGAAGGAAGAAGGCATACGTTATCTGAAGAAATCGGTGGAGGTCTTTAAAGCCGCACCTCGTTTCAAGCGCAAA
>BTTF01000173.1:0-2430 GCA_036244995.1 bacterium
GCCGGATTGCGTTGGAATATGGAGCTGACCCCCTTCTTCTTTCACAATAGTTTTGCATAGTGAGCATGGGATGTCCCGGGAATTCGTTCCCAGGATATGATCCGGGAACCCGGTGGCCACGCCCCGGGCTATCCTGTTAGCTGATTGCTTCATGCCTCTCCGGGTACATCGTCAATTGAAATGCCCAAAGCGTCGGCTACACCCTTTCCATAAGCCGGACCAGCTTTCAGGCAGTTGCCGATATGGCGGCTCTTGATCTCCCCGGGAGCATCACCCATGGCTCGGGCGGTATTGTCAAAGAGTGCCTTTTGCTGTTCAGGGCTCATCAGCCTGAAAAGTAGGCCGGGCTGGGTATAGTAATCGTCGTCCTCACGATGGTCCCAATGATCGGCAGCCCCTTCAAGATTGAGCGGTGGTTCTGAAAACTCCGGCTGCTCTTTCCATTCACCGTAGCTATTAGGCTCGTAGGCGATAGTGCTGCCATAGTTGCCGTCAACTCGCATGGCGCCGTCGCGTTGGTAACTGTGGAAGGGGCAGCGTGATGCGTTGACCGGAATCAAATGGTGGTTAACCCCAAGCCGGTAACGTTGGGCATCACCGTATGAGAAGAGACGGCCCTGCAACATTTTATCGGGAGAAAAGCCAATACCCGGTACGATGTTGGCCGGATTGAATGCTGACTGCTCAACCTCGGCAAAATAGTTTTCAGGGTTGCGGTTCAGCTCCATAATCCCGACCTCTATTAGTGGGTAGTCCTTTTTGAGCCAGACCTTTGTGAGGTCAAATGGATTGTACGGGCAGTTGACGGCCTCTTTCTCCGTCATTACCTGGATGAAGAGCTTCCACTTTGGAAAGTCTTTCTTCTCAATGCTTTCATAGAGGTCGCGCTGGTGGCTTTCGCGGTCCTTGCCTATGATGGCCTCTGCCTCAGCATCTGTGAGGTTTCTGATACCCTGTTGGCTGACAAAATGAAACTTGACCCAGTGACGTTCGTTTTTGGCATTGAGGAGGCTGAAAGTATGACTGCCAAAGCCGTGCATGTGGCGATAGGAGTATGGAATGCCGCGGTCGCTCATGGTTATCGTGATCTGGTGCAGCGCCTCCGGCAGCAATGTCCAGAAATCCCAGTTATTGCGGGCGCTACGCATGTTTGTCCGGGGGTCCCGTTTTACCGCGTGGTTAAGGTCGGGGAATTTGAGCGGGTCGCGCAGGAAGAAAACGGGTGTGTTATTCCCTACCAGGTCCCAGTTGCCCTCTTCGGTGTAGAATTTTATGGCAAATCCGCGTATATCTCGCGCCGCGTCTGCCGCGCCGCGTTCGCCTGCTACTGTTGAGAAACGTGTGAAAAGTTCGGTCTGCTTTCCAATATCAGAGAAATTTTTTGCCCTGGTGTAGCGGGTGATGTCATGAGTAACAGTGAAGGTTCCATAAGCCCCTGATCCTTTTGCATGCATGCGCCTTTCGGGGATGACTTCACGATCAAAGTGGGCGAGTTTTTCCAGGAACCAGACATCCTGCAGCAACTGCGGGCCGCGAGGTCCAGCAGTCATCACATTCTGATTGTCAGCAACTGGAGCGCCTGCATCCGTAGTCAACTTTTTCTTTTCTTCTTCCATGGGTTCTTCTTCTTATCAAGGTCAGGTTTTGGTTTATGCAGACCGGGGAAGTCACGGGTCTTTCAGCCCGATTCACCCTGTCACCCCCTACGGAAGGGGTATTATGTAAGATGTTACCATGTTTCCTAAAAGTTTGTCCCGGAAAATTAAAATCCTGAGCAAACAAGTCAGGATGAAGGGCTCTATACATTGCACAGGATTACAATACGACAGAGAGTGTCAAGTTCACATGCCTGAATCATGTCGTTTCTGTTACCCAAAACAGCCTTGAGCTGAAATGGGTAATATGGGGACATTACCAAAAAAGGAGTCTGTGTTTAAATATCTCCCTGAACGTTTCATATGTTTTGGCGTCACCGGATTTTTTGGTCAGGCCTTGTGGAATTGCTCAAAATGATACAGCCAGCATTCCTTAATATATTTTTCCATTCCATGTGGTATTAATGCTTGTTTCCAAGCCTCCCCACAAAATGCAATCAAGACATCTTGATCTTCCCATGTGGTAATCAGGATATACTCGTCTTTATCCTGATTTATGACCTTGCCGAATGATAAGGAAACTAATCCTTTTTGGGCCTTCACCAACGGGAGTGAAATCAGGTCAAAATCCTCTTCAAAATCCTGCTTGAATTCCTTATGAATCCTGACCCTGAATATCCTTACAATCATTTAATCCATCCAAAAACATTTTAAATTTTAAGTGTTAAATGTTTCCTGAGTCTGTTTACCTTACGCCTCAGGCTTTTAGCACCGGCAATATCTTTGGCAATCTGTTTATACCTCATGGTAATTGCAGCCCCTGATATTCCATTAA
>BTTF01000174.1:0-2360 GCA_036244995.1 bacterium
TATTCCCGGATATACAATCCGCCTGGTCAGGCTTCTCCCTTATTCCAACGAGTTTTCTGAAGACCTCCATCTTCTTCAGCTCTTCTATGCTGTAAGGGACCTTTCGTCTCCAGTTCGGATATTCATCTACGGTTGAGGGCAGGTTTTGCTGGTCTGCTGTCCCTATGATATCGTCAAGATTTACTGTCAGAAGTTTTGAGGGTGTCATTGCAAGGTATCTGTAAATGGCAAGGCATAGTTCCTCCGTCATAACAGGTATCCTCCCGGGGTCGGTGGGCATTCCCGGCGGCAGCAGTCCTGCCCGTCTGAGGGCCCTCAGAAGCCGCTGTTTGTCAGCCTGCCTGTTTGTGAGGTCGCGCAACCAGGCTTTATCGTCAGGATAGAGATTAAGCGTCTTCCTAACCTCTATATCCCTTCCGGTCCAGAATCCGGAAATGGTGGGAAGGTCGTGGGTAGTGATCGAGGTGACCGCCATCTCAGGGTATGCCTGCGGGGGCAGATACTCCAGGGTTGAACGGTCCTTTTCGTAACTGAAAAGCCTGTATGAGAGCATCCCGAACCTCCGGAGGGTCTCCCTTACTTCCTTGCCGACTGTGCCGAGGTCTTCGGCAATTACGACTACATGATTCCTCATACTCTCAAGGGCTATTATCCTGAGGAGGTCTTCAGCTGGGTAGCGTATATAAAGACCATCCTGTGACTTTATCCCCGGAGGAATCCAGTACAGCCTGAATAACCCCAGGGTATGGTCGATACGGATGGCTCCGGCATGCTTCAGATTCTCTCTGATAACCTGTATGAAGAACTCATAACCCTGCTGACGCAGCCTGTCGGGGAGCAACGGTGGAAACCCCCAGTTCTGTCCCCTGAGGCTGAAGTTGTCAGGCGGAGCGCCGACGTTGACGTCAAGGGCAAAAATCTCCTGATTGCTCCATACATCACTGCCGTCAGCGAGTGAGCCTACGGCGAGGTCTTTATAAAGCCCTACGGACATACCTGATTCCTTTGCCTTTTTTGATGCATCGCCAACTTGTTCATTGATCAACCACTGTATGTACTTGTGAAAGGTTATCCTCTTTTCATGCCTCTCCCTGAACATCCTGACTTCATGAGTATCAGGGTTATGGTACTCCTGCGGCCAGTCCTTCCAGTGATAAAGCCCTTTCTGCGTAAAATATTCATGGAGGGAGAGAAACGTTGCATAGTCATCAAGTGTTTTTCCCCCGGAAGAGGTAAAAAACCTGAACCTTTGGCCCCTCTCCGTCAACGTAAGGAGGTGTTCTTCATATAAATACTGAAACGCTGCATTCAGCACCGGTTCCTTGAGTCTTGCAACCCCCTCATAATCAACCAGGTCGGTTCGTCTCAGCCTTTCAAGCTCCTCAACGAACTCGGGGCTCTCGATGATTGCCGTTGCCCTCCTTGAGTTCCTGACGTCTTCAACCCCGTATATATCCATGTAAATCATGTTGCAGTACAGGCGGCTTATCGGAGAGTACGGACTCACGCCGTAGGGCATCCGGTTGGTAATACTGTGCAGGGGATTTATTGCTACAAAATCTCCGCCTAACCCGCTGCCCACCCATTGTAGCATCTCCGCTAAATCACTCAGATCACCAACTCCCTGGTTATTGCCGGAACGCAGTGCATAGAGGTTTATTCCCAGGCCCCAGGTACTGTTGCCGTCCGTAAGAGCCGGGGGCAGGTAGGCCCTGTCCGGCGTTATGATAAGCCTCATCCGCCCTGACAGGTTATGTCCTGCCGAAACAACCTCAATTTCTACATCGTAATATCCTGTTGGCCTGTCAACCCTGTCTGCAACAAAAACCTCAATAACCTTCTTTCCGGAGATTTCTTTAATCACCTGCCGGGTAATACCTGAAAGTTCAGCTCTTTTAACCTCTGTATGGTCTTCCTCGTCAGTAACAGACCATCTTAAAACCGTGCTCTCATCAACATCTTCAGCCGGTATACACAACCGGAACTCCCCGAATTGGGCATTTACCGATACAACCTCTACAGGCTCAATCAGGGTACAATACCTCTTTTTTTTAATCCCCTCTATCGCCTCCCTAACCCTTCCGGGCTCAGCGGTATCATATCCCATAGCCCTGAGGGCAGCCACTTTGGTCTCGAACGGAACAGTGCGGAGCTTGTCCCATGCGTCATAATACTCCGGGATGATGCCGCAGAGCCCGGAAAGCTCATTTATAAGGTCTTGTATCTTCATAAACAATTTAACCTGAATTGAGTAAGCTCAGGACTGCCGGAAAAACTGTCAGGCAGGCTCAAAAACGTGTTATCTCCTCAATATTGAAAAAAAGCCTCTGCCCAAGATGCAGGAAACCCTCTATCCATTC
>BTTF01000175.1:0-2323 GCA_036244995.1 bacterium
GTTGTAAAAGGTTTTGTCCGATTAGTGGAGAGCCTGTCATAGACACCACGGAAACCCAAAGGAAGGGATTGAGGGGCGAGGGGAGATTTTTAGATTGATGTCGGTTCAATTTTACCGGACACTACTGTAAGATGAAAACAAGAGAAATCCCGGCCAAAAATATCCTCTCAAAATCAAAGGTCTTCGATTATACCCTGAACCCTTACATTGGCTGCCAATATGGCTGTACCTACTGCTATGCAAGGTTCATGAAAAGGTTTAGCGGCCACAGTGAAGGATGGGGGGAGTTTGTGGATGTGAAGATCAATGCGCCCGAGCTGCTGGAGAAGGAGATAAAGAGGAAGAAGGCTGCACGGGTGTGGATAAGCGGTGTATGTGATCCTTATCAACCTGTGGAAGGCAGGTATAAACTGACACGGAGATGTCTTGAGATACTTATAGAAAATGAGTGGCCTGTAACAATTCAGACCAAGTCCCCCCTGGTTCTGCGGGACCTGGATTTGCTGAAGAGGTCACAAAAGGTTGAGGTCGGCTTTACCGTGACAACTGCGGATGAGAAGATAAGAAGGATTTTTGAGCCAAAGACCCCGCCGGTTGAAGAGAGGATCAAAGCTCTTGCCGTCTTACACTCGGAAGGGGTAAAAACATTTGCCATGATAGCCCCAATCCTTTCAAAGGCTGATGGACTGGTTGAGAGATTAAAAGGAAAAGTCGCTTATGTACTCATTGACAGGATGAATTATCACTATGCTGATCAGGTTTACAGGAAGCACGGGATGGAGTGGGCAATGAAGGAAGAGTTCTTCATCCGTACGGGGAAGGATTTGAGGAGTTCCTTTGAAAGGGAAGGCATCCCCTGCGAGGTATTGTTTTAAGATATACTACCCGGATACAGGATAAGAGGCTTTAAGGAGAGACATTATAAACCCTTCACCTCAGATTAATCATGTCTCTCCTTTGCAGGGGGGAGCCCAAGGATTCACTTTCCATCTATTCCTTGTCAGAGCCCTTTTTGTCCTCTTCAAACATACCGCTTAGTATTTTATTCGCACAGAAACTGCCGCACATGGTGCAGGTATGGGAATCTCCGTTTCCGCGTTTTTCCTTTATCTCCCGGGCCCTTTCAGGGTCAATTGCGAGTGAAAACTGTTTCTGCCAGTCCATATCCCTCCTCGCCCTCGACATCTCTTTATCCCTGTCCTTCTGCTTGTACTTGACCATGTCACCTATGTGGGCAGCGATTCTTGCCGCCATCACGCCCTCTCTTACATCTTCAGGATAGGGAAGTCCGAGGTGCTCCGAGGGGGTGACATAGCAGATGAAGTCTGTTCCGTAAGCAGAGGACAGGGCCGCGCCTATGGCGGAGGTAATATGGTCGTATCCCGGGGCCACATCTGTTGTTATCGGCCCGAGCATGTAAAAAGGTGCCTCTCCGGACATCCTCTTCTGCAGGATGATATTTGCCTCTATCTCGTCTATCGGGATGTGCCCCGGCCCTTCAACCATTGTCTGGCATCCCATCTCCCTGCCGGTCTCGGCAAGTTCGCAATTTATAAGCAGTTCCTGAATCTGGACCCTGTCTGTAGAGTCATGGATGGCACCTGCCCTGAACCCATTCCCGAGGCTCAGCACCACATCGTGTTTCTTCATTATCTCTACCACGCGGTCAAAGTGTTCGTAAAGGGGGTTTTCCATGTTGTTATGCTCCATCCACGCAACCATGTATGAGCCGCCCTTTGAGACGAGCCCGCCGTACCGGTAGTGCTGTTTGCGCAGCATCTCGACAGTCCTTCTGTTAATGCCGCAGTGTATTGCCATAAAGGCAACACCTTCCTCGCACTGCTTTTCCATAATCTCAAAGAGAAGCTCTGCCGGCATCTCTACGGCAGCCCCGTATTTTTCAATTGCCATGGAAAAGGCCTCGTAAAGCGGCACTGTCCCGATCGGAAGGGTTACTGCATCCATCACAGCTCCTCTTATCCCTGCTATATCCCCGCCTACGCTCAGATCCATGAGTGTGTCAGCACCATATTTTTCAGCAACCCTGGCCTTTTCAACCTCCATCTTGAGGTCCGCAATGTCTGTTGATGTACCAATGGATGCATTCACCTTGGTCCTCAGCCCCTTGCCGATACCCACAACCCGGGTGGAACGGTTTTTATTGGCTGGAATTACTATCCGGCCACCTGAAACCCGCCTCCTTATGACTTCTGCATCCAGGCCTTCTCCGGATGCAACTTTCTCAATCTCTTCTGTAAGTTCTCCTCTTCCTGCAAGCTCAATCTGAGTCATTCACCTGCCTCCTGTTTATTTGGATTTATCT
>BTTF01000176.1:0-2239 GCA_036244995.1 bacterium
AGCCTTTAACTAATTGACAAGAGGAGGACTTATTATGTCTTACTGGAGATCTTTTGGCCCTTATGTAACTGTTGCTGAAAAACGGGCAAAGGCAGAGAAAAAAATGAAGGCGCTTCGCAGGAAAAATCCGAACATCCGGCCGGTTGTCATTGAAGGCAGAACCCTGGCCAGAACGTGGTGGGGAAAGTCCTGGAACAGTAATCTGGAATGCTATGCCGATTATTCCAACCGGATTGAACGCGGAAGAAGTTATGTCCGCAATTGTGCAGTGCTGGACCTGCAGATAAAGCCCGGACTCGTCGAATCCCTGGTACAGGGTACGGGGTCCAACCCCTATGAAATCCGGATTGAGATAAAGACCCTGAAGAAGAAAACCTGGGGAAGTATCAAGAAGGCATGTCAGGGAGGATTTGATTCCCTGCAAGAGCTTATGAACGGCAAGTTTCCTGAATCGTTATCAAATATATTTACCGATAAAAAAACAGGCCTGTTTCCTTCACCTAAAGAGATTTCCTTTGATTGCAGTTGCCCTGACTGGGCTTATATGTGCAAGCATGTTGCTGCCACGTTATATGGAATCGGGGCCAGGCTGGATTCAGAACCGGAACTCTTCTTTACTCTAAGGGGTGTAGAGGTGAAGGATTTAGTCTCCGGAGCAGTTAAAGACAAGACAAGTGAAATGCTCAAAAAGGCAAGGAAGAAAACTCCTAAAGTTATGGCTGATTCTGATCTGTCGGAGATTTTTGGTATTGATCTTGAAACTGAAATTGAAATTGAAGAGACTCCGGCGCCAAAGAAAGCACGGCCGAAATCAAAAGCAAAATCAAAAGCAAAACCGGCAACAAAACCTGCAACAAAAAAGGCAAAACCTGCTGTGCGGAAGACCAAAAAGGCTAAACCAAAAAAGAAGGCAGCTACAACTGCCGGGAAAAAGGTTGTCCGTAAAAAGAGGGGGAATGCCTGAATTTTCCGTTGCCACATGCTATGCAGAACCTGTTTTTAAATGTCAGGGCCGGTGAATCACAAAAAAATCAGGACACATTGACAGACCTGCCCCTCAATGTGTTGCCATTGTCGGCGCTTTGTGTTATCTTGTTTATATCTTCAGAAAAAATAGTTGTCTTTTTTCGGACGTAAAGGGAAAACATGGTCAGAATACTTGCGATTAACGGTTCATATCGTAGCAATGGTATTACCGATCAAACTGTCGGGGCCATGGTTCAGGCCGTAGAGATAGCTGGTGCAGAGGTCGATCTTATCCTTCTGCGTGAATATCCTGTCGGGTTTTGTCTTAACTGCCGGGTGTGTACCCAGAAACCCGGGGATGCTCCGGGTGAGTGTGTATTGCACGACGGCATGCAGGAATTAATTGATAAGATTGAGAGGGCGGATGCTTATATCCTTGCTTCACCCACCAACTTTGGCACTGTTACTGCTATTTTTAAACGCTTTATGGAGAGGTTGGTTGTTTATGCCTATTGGCCGTGGGAGATGAATAGTCCCAGGCTTCGAAAGGCGAAGGTTCCAAAGAAAAAAGCGGTGCTCCTTTCTTCATGCGCAGCCCCCGGGATTGTTGGGCGCTGGTTTCATGAGACCCGTAAACAACTCAAAACGACCGCGCAAACTACGGGTGCAAGACCGGTTGGCACACTATTTACGGGTTTGATTGGCAAGGAATCTCAGCCAAAATTACCTGAACGTGTGCACACAAAGATTAATTCCCTGGCTGAAAAGCTGGTTTAGGCAGGACGGGATGCCCTGCCCCCTAATGATGTTATAATTTCATCACCTTATCAACCATAGGTTTAAACGCTTTCGGCTCGTGATTGATGAATTCGTTGTATTGAGTAACAAACTCAATATACGCATCCACATCTACCTTACCGTCTCTAATAAACGGATTGTGCCTGTTAGAGGACAGGTGCCGCATATCCTTTCTCAGGGAAGAAGATTCTGCCAACCTCAAGAGCTCCCTCTTTTCATTCTCACTAATCACTGCCATACTTTCTCCTTAACTCTGCTAATAGTTCACCAACCCCAAACAGAGCGAATGTGCTATGGTGTTGTTTTAGCATATCATGTTCACAGTCATCCCATAGGGGAGGAGGGAAAGGTGCGTAGGTATCATGGAAGTTTTACCTGCAAAAAGGTATTTCAGGTTTTATGACGGTACGGATCAGGGCATTCATACTATAAAAATCAGTGCTTCATCAGTGCTTCAATAGATTAACAGGCAAAA
>BTTF01000177.1:0-2195 GCA_036244995.1 bacterium
CCTGCCCGGCCGACGAAAGCCAGCGCCTTGGCAGAAGGCCTTCCTTAACTTCTGAACGGTTTCCATTTTACCCACCAGCAAGCCAATATCCCGGTGAATAATGGTCTCTGTTTCTCTATCAACTAAAAGGGTTTTCTTGACGGTTGCGTTCATCCTGCGGGAAAATTCTTCCTTTACCCGGTTATCATTTTCCCCTGATACGTCAAAATGACCACCTGATGACCCAGAACTGTCAATTTTTTGAATCTTCTCTATGATCCTCCGGCGTTTCTCCTGCAACTCAATCAATTCATCAAACTTTTCCTCAAAGATAGCCTCTTTTTGTGCTTCAGCCAGACCAAGAATTTCTTTGCAGAGGTTCAGGATAAGTTCACTCATATCCTGAGTTCCATACCGGCATTTTTAACCGTCCCTGCTGCACATGACTTTCCGTTCTCCATCTCCTTCCATGCACTTCTAAGAATATCGAGAACTTTTTCTGCCTCCTCAAATGCCCCGGGATCATTCTTCAGATTTGCATAGAGGAGACTGTCGAGAATATAATCGTACAGCCTCCTGAGGTTTCCGGCTATCTCACCACCTGCCTCCATATTTAATGAACTTGACAACTCTGCCACAACTCCGGTGGCCTTGCCGATAAAAAGTCCTTTGCCGGCAATATCCCCTTCCTCCAACCTCTTCCTTGCCATCCTGATAAAATTAATGCCGCCATCATACAAGAGAGATATAATCCTGACATTATCCGACGTGTTAACCTCTGTCTTTCTGTACTCTAAAGCCTGTTGCATTTCTACCTCCTTTTTTCTTTATTTGTTCCATGCATTTGTCAGATTGGTTAAAAAAGCTCCCTGGGACGTCAATCCGGACAGGAGAGCCTCCAGAGCTGAAAAGCGTCTTCTCAGACTCTCCTCAGTTCTGCTCAGTTTGGCCTCAAGATCAGTAATATCATCCGAAATATTATCCACAAGTGACCCAAGACCATCTACCCTGACTGTAACTGCCCCATCGATTGAATCGGTTGTATTATCAATGTAGTCATAGAGCTGGTTGGCTATCCCGCTTGTACTATCTGTAAAAAGGTTTTCAACACCTCCAAGGTCTGATGATAATTTGCTGCCAAGCGTAGCGGTATCCAGCGAAAGGGTACCGTCTCTGTTCGTGGATATGCCAATCTGTGAAAGGGACCTAATGTCTTCCGGAAGCCCTGATACCCTGCTTGTGATGATATTGCTCAATCTACTTAAAATGTGTCTTGAAGTTGACTCTCCAAAGAGAGGATCGCCTGCATGGGCAGAGGCATTATAGGCCGAGTTGTCAGAGACATAAGAGACAACACCATTATAGGCATCCACAAAGGATTGAATATTCTGACTTATGGTATCCGTATCATTGGTTACCGAGAGCGTGGTTGAACCTGCATTCTTGAGTGTAAGTGTAACTCCGGTCATGGCATCGGTAACTGTATTTGAACTTCTGGTCATGGAAATACCGTCAACACTGAAACTTGCATCACCGGCCGTCTTGGTCTCTGTAAAGGCAGTGCTTGTAAGGTCAACAGCGGTATTAACACCGTCTATAGTCGTACCGGCATCAATGGTGATATTGTTTGTGCTCCCTGTATCATCCCCGGTCAACACGAGCCGGTAGGATGAACCGTCATACAGGATCGTAGCAGTAATGCCCGGGTTGCTGCTGTCATTGTTAATAAGGTCACGAAGTCCTGCAAGGGTAGTACCATCCGTAACGGTGAGAGTCCTCTGTGTCCCTGCATAGGTATATTGAAAAGACTGGTCTGCTCCACTGTCGTTTACAACCGTTGTGGATGATGCCACTCCGCTGTGTACTTCTTTCTCCTCGGATGCCAGAGCAGTTATGCTTACAGAATAGTTCCCCGTAGCAGCAGAGTTACCAACAGTTGCATCCAACACGGTTGAATCACTGACAGATGAGGTCTTGACATAAAAACTGCTTTCAGACTTCAGGGTATCGGCTGCGCTCCTGAATGTTAAAAGTTTGGCAGAAAGTTCATTATAAACACTTATCTTGTCATTGTACCCGGCCTGTTTGTTCTGAAGTGTGTACAGTGGTATTTTCTGTATATTCAATAAACTGTTAATCAGCTGATCATAGTTTATTCCTGAAGATAAGCCTACTGACGCTATAACAGACATTACTACACCTCCTTATCAAGGAAT
>BTTF01000178.1:0-2141 GCA_036244995.1 bacterium
AGTATTACTCCTTAATACATAATTCTGTTCAATAGATTCCGTCAAGATAAACGACGCTACCCCTTGCAAGTTAGCACCATCAGCGGTCCATGCCTGTTTCTGTTCGGTAGCGCTCACTGGAAATTTTGTTTTAGGTCGATAGTCATTCAGGGTTGGTGGACCTTTTTTGCCGCAAGCAACGATAATTAAAGTAAAGGCCACCAGTAAAGCTAATACTGCTATTCTTGTCATAAATTCCATTTCAGGTTATATTATAAAACTAATTTGCTTTTTTTCTTAATTTTTTCATCGTAAAACTCGAAAACTTCTTTTTTAGCCTCTCGATTACTTCAAGATTTCTCTTGATTCCAAAGAACTGAAGTCTCTTTTTTCTGTTTCTTATCTTGAGGTCATCTCGAAGGCATCGTGAAGCTCAAAACTTCTTTTGCCTCTCGATTTCTTCAAGATTTCTCTCGATTCTAAAGAACTGAAGTCTCTTTTTTCTGTTTCTTATCTTGAGGTCATCTCGAAGGCATCGTGAAGCTCAAAAACTTCTTTTGCCTCTCGATTTCTTCAATCTTTCTTGTCAATTATAACACTATAACGCTTTCCTGAGCCGGGCAATCTGCCTTCTTACCTCATCCGGAGATGTGCCTCCCCTTGATTTTCTTCTCTTCACAGCCTTCTCAACAGTAAGCAGTTCAAAAATGTCCGCACCTATCAAAGGTGAAAACCCTTTGAACTCATCAAGCGTCAACTCATGAAGTTCCGAGTCTTTTTCAATGGCATATCCGACAATCCTTCCGGTAACCTCATGGGCATCACGGAAGGGCAGACCCTTTCCAACCAGGTATTCGGCAAGGTCAGTGGCAAGCGAATAACCCCCGGCTGCGGTCTCATGCATCCTCTTCTTATCAAACTTGATTTTCGGCAACATCTCGGTAAGTATATCTATTACACTGTTAAGGGTATCAACAGTATCAAATACCGGTAATTTGTCCTCCTGCATATCCCTGTTATATGCAAGGGGAAGGGCCTTCATGGTTGTTAAAAGAGCAAAGAGTGCTCCATAAACGCGACCGGTTTTCCCCCTTATCAATTCTGCCACATCCGGATTCTTCTTCTGCGGCATTATACTTGAACCCGTTGTAAAGGCATCGGGGAGCTCTATAAAGGAAAACTCCTCTGTTGACCAGAGGACAAGCTCTTCAGCCATCCTGCCGAGATGGATCATCAGAATTGAGCCAATGGATAGAAACTCAAGGGCAAAATCCCTGTCTGAAACGGCATCCATGCTGTTGCCGGCAATCCTCTTAAACTTCAGAAGCCTTGCAACATAGGCCCTGTCTATCGGCAAGGTGGTACCGGCAAGGGCACACGCGCCAAGGGGTAATGTATTGATCCTCTTTAGAGCATCCTGAAGTCTTTCCCTGTCTCGCTGAAACATCTCAACATATGCAAGCAGATGATGCCCAAGGGTCACGGGCTGAGCCCTCTGAAGGTGGGTATATCCCGGCATTATCGTAGCTGCATGTCTTTGGGCAAGCCTCAAAAGAACCCTTTGCAGCTTTTTTATTGTCTTTATGAACCCCTCCACTTCAGCCCTGAGATAAAGCCTCAGGTCAAGGGCAACCTGGTCATTGCGGGAGCGGGCTGTGTGGAGCTTGCCTCCTGAAGGCCCGATCTTCTTTATGAGTGCAGCCTCTATATTCATGTGTATGTCCTCAAGGTCCTGCCGAAAACGAAACTTGCCTGCTTCTATTTCAGATGCTATCTCCTGCAGGCCTGTGATGATCCTGTCCGCATCATCCCCTGAAATTATTCCCTGACGGGCAAGCATCCGTGCATGTGCAATGCTGCCCTGAATGTCGTAAGGCCAGAGCCTCCAGTCAAAGGATATGGACTCGGTAAATGCCTCGACACTGCCGGCAGTCTTCTCTTTAAACCTTCCAGCCCAGAGTTTCTTCATTCCTCCATCTCCATGGATAAGCAAACCGTACAAATACCGTTGATCATTGTTTTGGCCTCGTTCATGTTTATTAGCTATTCTCCTTTAAAATACGGTATTTTCAGACAGGATTAACAGGATACTTTTTAAATCCCGTCTATCACTCCTTCTAAATCCTTACCCTTGAAGGCATCGTGAAAAGCGCATGGCACAT
>BTTF01000179.1:0-2133 GCA_036244995.1 bacterium
TCACGATGCCTTCAAGATAGACTCAAGATAAGAAATATAAAGGAGATAAATTAGTTTTACCGACCGCGAATGAGACGAGAAATATAAATTGGGGTAATGGAGTACCCTTTCCCCCCGGATTTGGGAGAATAAATTTTTAATAGTTTTTTGCTGTTATAATTATTTGTTGCTTCTCCCCTCCCTCCTCCTTAAACTCCATTACCCCAATATTGTTATCCGTGCCTGCCTTGTCCTCCTGCTATAAAGTTTTATTAAAGTTTTCTGCAAAATGGCCGATATAAAGTATAAGGGAGAAGGTTTTTTCAGTTGTGGACACCGGGAGGTAAAGATGACGATATTGCCATCACAGATTAACGATATGCTTAGGCTTTATTCAAGGTTTTCGAGTACAAATTCTTCCTTGTCTGATGATATATTCCCTCCTGTCAAAGAATCTGAAGATGTTGTTGACATCTCCACAGAGGCAAAGAAGCAGGAGATTCAGGACCAGACAAAGATAGAGGTAATGAAGAAAATCAAGGAGATAGGCATAGTTGGAAAAGAAAGAGTTTAAGATACTAATCATTGACGATGATGAAATAGCCAGGGATGTAGTTGTCAGCCTTCTTTCCAGGGAAGGCTTTCCTGTTCATTCAGCCTGCGACGGCATTGAGGGAATCAGGGCGCTAAAGCTGAATCTTTACAGTCTTGTAATAACAGACCTGAGGATGCCGGGGGCTGACGGTTTTGAGGTATTAAAGGCTGCCTGCAATCTCAATCCAAAGGCGGCGGTAGTTATCATGACGGCATACGGGACACTTGACAATGCGATTGAGGCTATAAAGTTCGGTGCATATGACTACATTACGAAACCATTTAAACTCCGGGAGATAATTATTGTAGTGGAAAATGCCCTGAAGAGGGCTGAACTGATAGAAGAGAACGAAGAGCTAAGACTTCATCTGCGTAATACATACAGGGATCTGGAGATGATGAATACTGTAAAAAGGCATGCCACTCCTGATGTAACAGTGAATTTTCTTGAAAGACTCGCACGACTCAAACAAATGGATATTATTAATGAAGGTGATATCGAGATATTAAAGGAAAAATTGCTTTCAGGAGTTGTAAATGCCGCGAGTTCTGATAGTAGATGATGACCAGTCGATAAGGAGCGTCCTTTCAGATATGGTAAGAGCCGCCGGTCCCTACCAGACGGATATTGCTATGGATGGCCTGGAGGGACTTGAGAAGGTAAGTCATGATGAATACGATATAATCTTTACGGATATTAAGATGCCCCGGATGGGAGGGCTTGAATTCATGCAGGAAGTAAGGAAGCAAAATCCAATGATACCTGTTGTGGTAATTACGGCTTATTCCTATCTTGAAACGGCAATATCGGCTATGAAGCAAGGGGCAGCTGACTTTATTACCAAGCCGTTTACTTTTAATGATATAAGGCATATCCTAAGCAAGGTGATCCGTGAGAGAGAACTAATTAAGAGTTTTGCCGGTAATGGTAATAAAGATGCAGTAGTTGAAACACTTAATTCAGAACTTTACAAGAGACTCCAGGAGATAAATACACTTTTTGCCCTCAGTATAGAGCTTGATGAGATAAAGGAAAATTCGAGCATATTTAATAGAATCGTTTCCATGATTGCGAGGCTGTTGAAGGCAAAGAGGGTTGCTCTCGGACTGCTTGAAGATGGAAGTATCGAGAGCCGTTATACAATAGGTATAGCACATATAGAAAAACTTCCCTTGAAGGGTTCAGTATATGAGGATATCGGGAACAAGACACATATTGTCCTCGAGGTTGGCCAGAAAAATCCTTTCAGTGGATATCCGCTTGACTCGGAGTTCCTTATCATTCCCCTTATACTTAACAATGAAGTGTTGGGATTCCTGAGTATAACAGATAAGAGCGATGGTTATAAATTTGCCGATGAAGAAATTAATCTCGCCCTAACGCTAACACACAAGGCATGCCTCAGGCTTGAGAACAATGCCCTTTATGAAATAACATATAATAATCTCATCAATACATTGAAGACCCTTATTTTAACAGTGGAGGCAAGGGATTCCTATACAAAACAGCATTCCGAAAGGGTCACGAAGCTGTCTCTTGAGATTGCAGATGAAATAGAC
>BTTF01000180.1:0-2082 GCA_036244995.1 bacterium
CGTCTAAAAGCGGCCATACAAAATTAAATTTTTCCCTCAATTCGACTAATCTGCTCATGACATAAAGTATAACATCTATTGCTTAAAATTGCTACCTTTATTTGTTTACACTGCCTAAGTGTCCTATGATAAATTTCAATACCCCAACGAAGACAATACCATTGAAGCTTCTCTATAGCCTGCTCAAATGTCTTCACCTCACAGGTACTCAACAATATCCATCTCAACCCCTCCACCCCTTCAGGGACATCTATCTCCTCGGCAACTATTGCATATACGCTCAATTCACCAAATTCCTTCTTGTCCTGCGGTGGCTTCAACTTAACTTTTGCAAATCTTATCTCCAGTTTCGCTTCCCGTGCCGATTGTTTCTTCTTGCGTGGTACATGCACTATTTGTACGCCTGCCAATTCCTGAGAAGAAATATGCTCATATAACTTCCCTTGACCATCGGCAAGCAGACGATTGTGTTCCGCCCTGACCAAGAGCTTCGGCCCTTTGGGTTTATTTAAAGCAAGATGAAAAAACTCATAAATATCAGCTTCACGGTCTCCTGCGCTTACCAGTGTTGTCCTGCCACAATGCCGTTGCGCTTCTTCCGTTGCCTTGAAACTTTTAAGCCATTTATAACTCTCTTTCTGCTCTATCGCGTACTGCTTCCTCTTATGCTTCTTGCCAAACCCGGCAGGATCACGAGCCCAGCTTTGTACATCTATTATCCCCAACGGTGTTCCCTCAACATTAAAAGCCATTGTGTCATGTACGATAAGACCTGTCACCCCTTCCTCTTTATAGCCGATCAATCCAGGATTCTCCGTGGCTGGATGGGCACTGTAATTAAGGGTGGTCGTATCCTGCACCGCCAGCACTACTTTCTCTCTCTTTATTCTACTGAGCGTAGCTTCATAATGAGATTTATGTATGTTTTCCATTGTGTTTTCAGGATGCTCCAAAAATCGATATGCTGCCTTTGTTTTTGCCCTGCTTCCACACGCCTGTGGAATATTTCCATTCGGGCGGCCATAAAAATCACGTGCTATTGTTATAAGTCTGTTAACACGCCGCTTGTCTCCCGGTTCTGCACCGGAAAACTCCTCTTCTGCCCAGTCTGCAGGGGCCTTCTTCTTTACTTTGATTCTATTTGCCCCGCCACAAAGCTCTTCCCTGAATCCCTGTTCCAACGGGTAAAGATAGATATCTTTTACCGATTCCTCATAGCGGTTTCTCCTGTCCTGCCTCCCTCTGCCTTTGGTGCTCCCTACATGAATCCAGTTCGATGCCAGATTCTTAACCCTTACCTGTGGAACTATCAAAAATCGACTGTTACATACAACCTTGTTCAAGTTGCTTTTGCGTGCACTGTCATCCCACCCTATCCACTGATCCCTTTCCTGCAATCTCCATGCTGCCGAACTAAATGCTAAACCTCCCGGATATCCATAATCTTTACTTTTTATCAGATACCTCATCTGATGACCACACAAACAACCACTGCCAAGATAGTGATAACGATTCATCAGCTCTTTCCATATCTGATGTATCTTGCTGTATCTGCTGCCTATCCTGATTATTTCTATCTCTCCAAGTTCAGATAAATTACATCTGACCTCAGCAATATCTGGTATCCATTGTTTCCCTTTACCTTCCTTGGCTTTAAAACAGGGCTGATGATGAACTTGTGGTAATTTGATGATCCCTTGCCGCATACTATCATGCGGTTAGCTTAACAAATATATGCCCCCTGTGTTCAGTCTAATTTGTGGGACACGATAAGCTTTTTAGAGGGAAAAGCAGAGGATTTACAGATAAGGGGCGGAACGGGAAGAGGGAGAGTCGAGCAAGCTGGTAAACAGCCAGGAGAAAGCAGGAAGCATGAACTCTCCCCTCTAAAAAGAGGGGGCAGGGGGGTGTGTAAAGAACGGGTTTTCATCTGGTTAACTGTTTGACGTTGCTGACAAACATGTCTCTCTGAATAATTGCCGGGTTAATATATACCCCGCAGCCTCTCCATAAAAATACAGGTCTTCTCTGCGTCCCTGTGTCTCCGTGGTTTATTATGCTTTATTCATCTCCCATTAACAG
>BTTF01000181.1:0-2055 GCA_036244995.1 bacterium
TACGAAGCCCGTATCGCAAGGCGTCTGACGGTTACGTGAAAATACGAAGTACGTAACCGCTGAACGAAACGGGCCTCGTTACCGTAACCGCCTTACGATACCTCCATCACTCATCACTCCAGGTTCTTCCTTCCTCCATCACTCCATCCAAAACCCTCTTTATGGTCTCAGCGGAATGACCTCTCCGCTGCAGCATACCATAGAGTCTTCTCTTAACCTTTTCTTTCGGCAGACCCCTGAAGAGCTTGATCTTTTTCCGGACAAGCTCCCCGGCGCCCGTTGTCTCGTCAATTGTATCAATGCCCGAAGAGTTTATAATATCCTCGGGTATACCTCTTTTTTGAAGCAGGTCTCTTACCCCTCTTACACCGAGGGTCTTTTTATTAACAGCATATGCTATCAGATCACCTGCCAGTGCCAGGTCATCAATGAGGCCGAATTCTTTTAGTGCCGGGATTGTTGCATCTATGGTATCTTTTTTAAATCCCTTTCTCTTCAAACGTTCCCTGAGCTCACTTTCACTCCTTCCCCTGATACCCAGGAGTCGTAAGGCATAGCCCCTTGCATTACTGACGGAATCGTTCGATCGGGATGCCGCTCTTTGAACCTTGCTTGTGTTGATCGATCTCTTCATAGGTGAGGTCACTTGTTGACTGGATTCCTTTTACCTTAAGTGCAAAATCATCAGGGTTGGTTGCCCGCATCAGTGCCTCTTCATATGTTATGAACCCGGACTTGAAGAGGTCGTAAATGGACTGGTCAAAGGTCTGCATTCCGTAATGAATCTTGCTCTTTGCAATAACCTCAGAGATCATTCTTGTCTTGTCAGGGTCAAAGATACACTCTTTAATAGTATCAGTTGCCAGGAGTACCTCTACCGCAGGGACACGACCGCTGCCGTCAGCCTTCGGCACAAGTCTCATGGAGATGATCCCTTTTATTACAGATGAAAGCTGAGTCCGTATCTGTTTGTGCTGATACGGGGGGAAGACCGCAATTATCCTGTTTACAGTTTCTGTGGCGTCAGTGGTATGGAGTGTGCTCAGAACAAGGTGTCCTGTTTCAGCGGCAGTGATGGCTGTTTGTATGGTCTCAAAATCCCTCATCTCTCCTACCAGTATGACGTCCGGGTCCTGACGCAGGGCGGCCCTCAGGGCCTTGCTGAAGGATTCCGTATCTGAACCGACCTCTCTCTGGTTAATGATACTTTTTTTGTCCCGGTGGAGGTACTCGATCGGGTCTTCAATTGTAATGATGTTATTTGTGCGGTTATTATTGATATGGTCTATGATCGCAGCAAGGGTGGTAGACTTGCCGCTGCCTGTTGTTCCGGTAACCAGGATTAATCCGCGGGGCTCAAGGGCGATTTTCTTCAGGACCTCCGGCAGGTTAAGCTCGTCCAGGGTCGGTATCTTCATGGGTATTACCCTGAAGACAAGGCCTATGGTTCCACGCTGGATAAGTATATTGCAGCGGAATCTTCCAAGTCCCGGCACGCTGTAGGCAAGGTCAATATCGTGTCTCTTCTTGAAGATTTCCCTCTGGCCCGGACTCATGACGATAGTAGCCATCTTGAGGGCCTCTTCCTGGGTTATTCTCTGCAAGCCTTGCAGGGGGACAAGCTCACCATCAACCCTTAGCACAGGTGGAGACCCTACCTTGATATGAAGATCGGAAGCCTGTCTCGAATAAGCCTCTTTCAGGAGCTCATTGATTTCCATTGTTCCTCCTGATATTAAAGGATTCGCGAACCTTGTCTTCAATCTCAAGCGCCATTTCAGGATTTTTTCTCAGGTAGTCCTTTGCATTTTCCCGTCCCTGACCTATTCTCGTGCCACCATAACTGTACCACGCCCCTGACTTCTCGACTATGTCACCCTGTACCCCAAGGTCAATGAGTTCGCCTTCTCTGGATATACCCTCATTATAATAAATATCGAACTCTGCCTGTTTAAACGGGGGGGCAACCTTGTTTTTCACCATCTTTACCCTCACCCTTCCGCCAATCATCTCCTGGCCGTTTTTGATACTGTCGATCTTTCTGATGTCAAGTCT
>BTTF01000182.1:0-2054 GCA_036244995.1 bacterium
CCTTAATGTTGCATAAATACGGCGGGTGAATAAAGAGAAAGATGTTTGGATTAAGAAAAAAAGAGAGAAGGCGACTCAGGGTAATCATCGGGGCAATGGCAAGGTATGGCTTTGACTCTGTTGTCAGCAGGCTTCACTTGGGGGTACACCTCCCGTTGATGGAACGTATTCTCAGGAGATTGAAGATTTTAAGGCCTGAGAAATCCCCTTCTGTACGCTTCAGGGAGATGATAGAGGAGCTCGGCACCACATTTATGAAATTAGGACAGGTACTTAGCCTGAGGAGAGATATCCTGCCCGAGGAGTTTATCAGCGAATTGGAAAGGCTCCAGGACAAGGTTGCGCCCATTCCCATAGAGACAGTGAAGAGTCAGATTCAGAAAGAACTATGCAAGCCCGTGGAAGAACTGTTTGCTTTTTTTGAAGAGGAACCATTGGCAGCAGCCTCGATCGCCCAGGTCCACAGGGCCGGGTTGTCTGACGGTAAAGAGGTGGTTGTAAAGCTTCAGAGACCGGGGATTGAGGAGCAGATCAGGCTGGACCTTGACCTGTTAAGATATATGGCAAAACTCCTGGTTAAATATATCCCTGAAAGCAGACTCTATGACCCCCCCGGCCAGGTAGAGGAGCTCACAAAAACCATTCTTAAAGAGCTTAACTTTGAAACGGAGATGAGACATATGGAGAGGTTCAGGGAAAATTTTTCCGATAGCAAGGATGTATTCATTCCCGCAGTAGTAAGCGGGCTTTCAAGCAAGAGGGTGCTTACCATGGAAATGAGTCATGGTAAAAAAATTATTCAGCTGGACGATGAAGATTCCTCATTTAAGAAGAAAGTTGCAGGGAGACTCCTGGATTCATATCTGAAACAGGTCTTTAAAGACGGGTTTTTCCATGCCGACCCCCATCCCGGCAATATTTTTGTCTTAGAAGACGGAAAGCTGTGTTTCCATGACTTCGGCATGATGGGGTATCTGAGTCCTGATATGAGAGAAAATCTGGCAGACTGGTTCCTTGCCTTTCTTGACAGGGACATTGATGGTGTTGCTGATGTATATCTGAGAATAGGAATTGTCGGAAAAGAATTTAACCGGCAGGCATTTAAGAAAGATATGGGGGATTTCACTGAGGAGTATTATAACCTCTCTTTAAAGGAGTTTTCTATTGCTTCCATCATGGAGAAGTCCATAAAAATAGGCAGGGTCCACGGTATCAGTGTTCCCTCGGACCTTCTCTTGCTCGGGAAGGCCTTTATGACGGTTGAGCCTATAGTCAGGGAATTGAACCCTGACTTTAACCTTGTGGAAAGTATGCAGCCGTTTGCAGCCACTATAATAAAAAACAGATTGTCCCCCTCAAAGATTGCAAAGGATGGGATGAAGTTTCTGCTGGACCTGCAAAGGGTGTTCAGGGAGGCTCCGAAGGCATTTGAAGTCATACTCCACAATGCCAGGGAGAGCACGGGAGAATTGAGACTTAAACATGAGAAGCTCGAAGACCTGGAGAATCATATAGACAGGTCGAGCAACCGTCTGGCTTTTGCTATTGTGGTAGCGTCTATTGTAATAGGTTCGTCTTCCATCGCCCAGCATCATATAGGGCCGACCATATGGGGGTTTTCGGCTTTAGGGATAATCGGTTATTCACTTGCGGGCATTCTCGGATTACGGCTCATATGGGCAATAATTAAAGCCGGGAGGCTGTAAACGCTTTTAGTGGCTACTGCAACTTAGGCCTGTTTTACGAGCTTATGGGATGACTGTGGAATGTTTTAACAAAAAATCTGCAAGATATCTGCCTGGTTGACTTAAGCTGTATTTTACTTTCACAGGTACGTCTATCTCAACGTTCCTCTCTACTAATAGAAATCTTTCAAGTTTTTTAAGTTTTTCAGATAGAACTTTATTACTGATTTCACCAATCGCGCTTTTTAACTCCATCATTCTCATTGCGTTTTTAGAAAGAGCGATAAGGATTGATTTTAACCATTTGCATTTAAACACATGAAAGATGGATTCATCAGTAATATTAAGAGAGCGAAGTTCTGTTAAAAA
>BTTF01000183.1:0-2038 GCA_036244995.1 bacterium
GTTTAAGCTGCCAGGTTCCTGTCTTCCTCTTCAAGCCGGTTCATTTTTTCATTTTAAAGTCCCCTCCTTTATTCTTTACCTGAAGTTTGTGTTAAGCGTTGATAAACAGTAAAATAGAAGAAATGAGTGTTTTGGAGGTGCTGGTTCAGCCTGACAAGGGGATATCAGGATACCCCCTCCATTCCCGCCCAGGGAGGTCAGGGATTTTCCCCTCTACAAGAGGGGATTAAGGGGTGTGTTCCTTAACTTGATTCGGGATTCAGAATAAAACCCCTCTCCTGGGAAAAGGGGAGGGTGGAAAATCCGATGGCAGACCTTATTAATGGCCACCCCTTTTTTAACAGCAAGGAAGCAGCTTGTTGGTTGAATTGGACAATAATGCCATATTATTAACCCTGCAAATACTGACAAACCCGTAAAAAAGCAGATCAGTTCAATCAGTTAAAAACAAAGAGAAAAACCGCATTTTTCTCTTTACAAAAGATGTGATCATATGATAAAATATACTGTAAAATCAACTAGTTAAACGGAGCGTTCATGATCTACACAAAAGACCACAAAACAGTTAACATATTTGATCCATTTGACTATTTAGAGTCTGTGTATAAAGTCGAACAGTTGTCTTTTTCTGTCATTTCCCGAAAGCGTTCGGGGAATCGTTCTATAATAAGGATTCCCGACTCGCTCCACTTGCGGGAATGACAAATGACTGCACTTTATACACAGACTCTATTTAGGCCCGAAACGAAAGAGTCTGATAGAGACCTCCTGGGCAAAAATATTCCGTGACGAAATACTGCCTGAACTGCCGGTACATAAGTTACAACCATTTTATCACAGTTCAAGAGGAGCTCCGACAAAAGAGCTCTATGCAATGCTGGGGCTAATGATACTGCAGCAGATGCATGATCTCACCGACGACAGGAGCGATGCCAATGCGCTGATTCCAATGATAGATGCCACACAGGACAAAGGTCTTGGTCCTGAGGAGGTGTTGGCTGACTCTCTGTACGGAGGAGATAAAAACTGTGAAAAAGCGAAAGAACTTGGAGTTGAAATAATCTCACCTGTCAAATGAAAATCCGGAAAATATCCGGCTCATCTCTCACCAACTATCGATTCGAGATGAAACTTGCAGCCTGATTTATTACGAAAGCATCAATACTTAATATTTAAGATACCCCATAGGTTTCCATACTAACTGGGGGTCCTTGGCTGAGGCGAAGGGTGCGGATGTGCTACTGGAAGCAGTGGGGGATGAGGGAGAAAAACTCACGGTTACCCAAATATTTGCTGTTTTAATCTTTTGATTCTATGGCTTTAATAACTTGCTTGACAATTTTAGGATGTAAGACTTTCCCGGGATGATAAGGAATAACCATTCGTCTCGTCCCCTTTATATAAATCCTGTGGCTTCCCTTGCTTCTGATTAATTCATATCCATCTTTCAGTAGCATTGATTCTGCTTCTCGAGGAGTAAGTCTCGGGAGCTTAGGCAACCTGAACCTCTAAGGTTGTCGTCAGGATTTCCTTGCTCGTTGCTTCTTTAATTTCTTCCTCTGATAATGTTTCTAAATAAAGTTCAATTGCCTCTTTGATATTTACCATTACTTCGTCTATTGTGTCCCCTTGAGTCTGGCACCCCTCAAGATCCGGAGCATAGGCGTAGTACCCATGTTCATCTATTTCAATGACTATACTTATTTTGTATGACATCTTAATACCTCCAGCTTTTTTTCATATCATAGCAAATTCCCGGCATTTTGTATTTTTTTCTTACAGATAACGTCATGGGTCACTTGCCGCTATGGAGCAAGGCCAAAGGCCACAGCAAAATAGCGGTCAAGTGCACCCAATTGTGTACGCTCGGCATGGGTGTGAGCTAAAGGGGTGAAAGTCCCCTGTACGTGAACCCTGCTAAGTTATATTAGCAGAAGTACCAGTCTAAGGCAAGGGCAAAATCGCGAGAGATTGTCTGAAGGAAGCCTGCGGCAAAACTGTGAGCAGAGTCTGTCCCGGACTTGTGAGTCCCGCCATA
>BTTF01000184.1:0-2036 GCA_036244995.1 bacterium
CGAGCCATTCGTTAACGGTTTTTTTGGGTTTCTTTGCAATAATGAACCCTATTGCCAACACGCCCATCTTTATTGGATTAACTGCTGATGATGATCTGGCAACCAGGAAACAGGTTGCGCTCAGATCTTTAATAACGGCATTTCTTATAGTCTTTCTCTTCTGTATCCTGGGAAAGGTAATTTTTGAGTTGTTTGGAATAACGCTGCCGGCATTCCGTATTACCGGTGGCGCACTTATTATTCTCGTCGGGTTTCAAATGCTGCACGGAGAACAATCTACTATCCATAATCCCACCAAAGAGGACACCAATAATGCCAAAGAGGCAAAATTAAGTATCGCCGTGTCGCCGCTGGCAATGCCCATTTTAGCCGGGCCCGGCACTATTGCAACAGCAATGAATTATTCGGCCACAGGCAACATCCTGGAGATTGTTATTACCGTGGCTTCCTTTGCAGTGCTCTGTGGAATTACCTATCTGTTCTTTATTTTCGGGCAACGTCTTGTTAAATTCATCGGTGTCAATGGAATAAACGTGATAACCCGTCTGATGGGTCTTATATTAGCCGTTATCGGAACACAAATGGTAATCCAGGGCATACATGAGGCAAAGTTGCTTTTTTAACTGTCAGGAACGGGCGTTCCGCCAAATGCTGGATACCCCTTGCGTCATACACAAACTTCTGCTATATTATGTGTGTAGCAGAAAGGAGGTGATCCCTATGTTGAGGACAAATATCGAACTTGATGAGAAGCTTCTGAAGGAGGCCATGAAGCTCACCCATAAAAAGACCAAAAAGGAGCTCGTAAATCTTGCCATCAAGGAACTCGTGAGCAAGATAAAGAGAAAGAAGCTCCTTGAGCTTGAGGGAAAGGTAAAGTGGAACGGCAACCTCGATGAGATGAGGAAGAGCAGGGAATGATCCTTGTGGACACCAGCGTCTGGGTAGATTTTCTGAGGGGAGCTAATTCTCCCCAGCAACGCATTCTGCACAGGCTCATCGAAGAAGAGGAAGATATCTCCATTACGGAGATAATCCTTGAGGAAATCCTTCAGGGGATAAGGGAAGACAAGGACTTCAAGACAGTTAAGGACTATCTTCTGAATTTCCCGATTCACAGACCGAAGGGCATCGAGACCTATCTTCATGCAGCCGGGATTTACAGGGATTGCAGAAAGAAAGGCAAGACCGTAAGAAAGACGGTTGACTGTATCATAGCTGCCATATGCCTGGAAAATGGCCTTATCCTCTTTCATAAAGACAGGGACTTTGACTTTATAGAAGAATGCACGGGTCTCAAGGTGTTGAGAGAATAAAGGAAAGATTTATGCCAATACCAATAATGATAAAAGCCGGTCCGGTAGTCCTTGAAGGTGAGCTCTTTGATTCACCAACAGCCCGTGCCATCACTGACATCCTTCCGATAAAGACAAGCTTCAATGTATGGGGAGATGAGTTCTATTTTGAGATACCCGTTGATATGCCCCTTGATGAGACTGCTACCACTGAAGTAAAAGCAGGAGATATAGGATACTGGCCTCCAGGCCGTGCAATAGCAATATTCTTTGGCCCCACACCCCTCAGCTCAGGGCCTGACCCGGTTCCGGCAAGTGAAGTAAACATTGCAGGAAGAATCAAGGGTGACGCCAAAGAACTCGTTGAGGCAAAATCTGAAAAAAGGATTATCATTCAGAAACTATAAAAGTCAGGCTGCCTTCGTTATTTTTCAGTGCAGAGAGATTGGGGTCTGCCCTTGAATCATGACAAAAAGCATTCCATCCTGTATATACTCCAGAGGACAGAGAATGCCGGACTGTTCTTTATGCATACTGCTTCCTTATGATCAGAAAACACGTGTAAAATTTTTGGAAGCATATTAAGTAAGTCTGTCTGCTCGGTGCGCTATCTCACCAGTATCAGGCGATGATACACGTCCTCGTACTTTACACTTCTCCAGAGGGAGCCGCTCGATAAAGATATTGTCCATCCATCGGCCCCTACCATCCATGCTAATACTGATACCCTGAGTGATGAGT
>BTTF01000185.1:0-1963 GCA_036244995.1 bacterium
ACATATCCCCTGTCAACCTCAAGGGATTTTTTCACCCTCTGCTTCCCTGAGGAAATAAAATTAACTGACTTAAAATTATTTATCACACATACAGCCCCGCCGGCAAAAACCTGAACATCTTCCCTCTGAAAGGATTTATCGCCATTAGATGCATAAGTTATGGCAACCGCTGCGCCGTTGTCCATTTTCATGGATATCGTCAGATTGTCCCTTAGCCCCTGCGGCGACTCTGTACAGGAAGCAAAGACCCTTTCCGGCAAACCTCCGGTAATAGCCTGGGCAAGGTCAACAAAATGGCAGACCTCTCCGATAATCCTGCCGCCGCCCTCCTCTTTCTTATGAACCCACGATTCATCTGGAATATAACCGGCATTACACCTTATCTGAACCACACTCGATTTTTTAGACTGCCCTATGAATTCAATGCATTGTCTTGTCGCCGGTGCAAACCTCCGGTTAAAGCCGACCATGAGAAAAGGCAGTGATGAGTGATGAGTGATGAGTGATGAGTATACTTCAATTATTTCCTTAAGCTGGTCTTTGTTAATACAGAGTGGTTTTTCTACAAAAACAGCCTTCCCTGCCCTGAGTGCTTCGCAAATAAACTTGCTGTGAGAATTGTGCCTGGTAAGTATAAAGACAATATTAATATCAGCATCCTTCAGGATGTCCCTGTAATCAGTTGTGGCATAACGGAACTTATAGGAATCCGCAAGGTTCTTACCACTCAACCCTCTGGAGGAAGCTACGCCCGTCAAGTTTATCCCCGAAACTTTCTTCATGGCAGGCAAGAGCGTCCCCCGGGTGAATAATCCGGCCCCGATCAGGCCTGCAGAAACTCCGGAAATCTTTGGTTTCTGCTTAACACGCCCAGTCTGCAGGATTTTTGTCATCCGCTCATCTGCAACCCCGGGTCTGTTGTCATGTTCAGGATAATGAAGAACCACACCAATTGCAGGCTCTTTTCCGGATAATATAAGCTTATATGCATCGAGCGCCTTTTCAAATGAAAATCTGTGGGTTGTGATATCAGTCAGGCTTATACGTTCGAGGGAGAGCATCCTCAGGAATTCGTCCATATTTCTCTGTGCCGTCCACCTGGCATATGCTATCGGATACTTTAGTCCCCGTTCCTCGTAGTCAGGGTCAAACATGCCAGGGCCCCAGGCTTTTGAAACAGCAAAGTGCAATTCCTTTTCAAAAAAAGCCTGTCGTGGAATATTCAGGCCGATGAGTCCACCGGCAATTATTTTACCACGCTCCCTGCACATCTCAGCGGCATGAATCAATGGTTCGTCAGAATCAACGGAAGCAAGGATAATAACAGCATCAAGGCCGGCATGACCTGAAAAATCATTGGCAACGGCAACAGGATCGTCTTTCCCGGTTACGGCCACAACCTCTGCTCCGTTTTTTAACGCAAGCTCACATTTCTGTGCTGATATATCAATCCCGACGACATGACAGCCCGCAGCCCTTAGTATCTGCACCGCCAACTGGCCCAATAATCCAAGGCCTATAACTCCTGTTTTATGTCCAAACTCCGGCACTGCAAGTCTGACCGCCTCCATTGCTATACCACCGAGAGCAACATACGAGGCATCCTCAAACGAAACATTATCGGGAATCTTCACGCAAAGGTTCGGTGGCACTACATTCCACTCGGCATGAGATGCGTAACCGCTTCCGCTACATGCCACCCTGTCACCAACACGGAAATCGTCTTCTGTATTATTCACTTCCCTTACTATCCCGGCACAGGAATATCCAAGGGGTACCGGCATGTCCAGCCGCGCCTTGGACTGTCTCCACGCCTCCATCAGTCCCTCTGTCTTGACCTTGTCTATTACCTGTTTTACCCAGTCCGGCCTTGCCATTGCCTTGCCGAGCAAACTCTTTTTGGCCACATCAATCATCGCCTTCTCTGTGCCTACCGAGACAAGAGAAGCCGTTGTCTCTACCA
>BTTF01000186.1:0-1933 GCA_036244995.1 bacterium
TTATACGAATAGTGTGTAACCTGTTATTATTATCATGGAAAGGAGGTGAAGAATTTTGAGAATGCCCTTATTCAGGCAGGTTGGTTTTTATCTGGTTTTTTCCATGCTTCTGTTGGCTGTTGTTCCGAGGGTTGACGGTGCAATGCTCGGTTCCGGGTTCCTTGGCTTATCTCCGTCTGAACGGCAGGTTGACGTCCGGAAGCTCCAGAGGTTTCTTGAATCCGAGGTTGTGAGTAAAAGACTGCTGGCCCTTGGTTTTACGGCAGACGAGGTTGCCGACAGACTTGGGTCTCTGTCAGATGAGGACCTGAATCAGTTCTCACAGAGGATTGATCAGTTGAGGGTGGCAGGTGACGGAGGACTTGGTATTATAGTTAGCCTTCTTGTGATAGCTATTTTAGTGGTTTTACTCCTTCAGCTGACAGGTCGCAGGATTATTATTGTTAAATAGGACACTTTTTTTAATTATTTTTGTAATACTTCTTGGTGGCTGTGCAGGTCTTGAAACACAGGGAACGAAGGGCAGGGGAGATGTGATGCTCTCCGTTCCTTTCTTTCCCCAGGATGCCTATCAGTGCGGACCTGTCTCACTTGCAGAGGTATTTAATTTCTGGGGTGTTAAGGTGACCCCCCGGAAAATTGCCGGGGATATTTTTAAGGCCCGCCTTAAAGGTACCCTCAGTATGGATATGCTTCTTTATCCCCGAAGGGCCGGTTTCAAGGCATCGGTTTACAAGGGTGGCATGGAAGACATACGTGACAGGATACAGCAGGGCTATCCATTGATTGTACTTGTGGACTTTGGCTTCTATGTTATAGAGAAAAATCACTTTATGGTCGTAGTAGGGTACAACAATGACGGTGTATTTACCCACTCGGGAAAAGAGAAGGAGAAGTTCTTTACTTACAGTGAACTGCAGAGAATATGGAAAAAAACAGGCTACTGGACATTACTCATAAAACCTTGGAGGTTTTGTTTATCTTTCTGTTTGCCGCTTCTCTTTTCTCCTGCAGTTTACCCAGGATAGTTGTGATTGATGACCCGCTTACACCTGAAGAACACATCAACCTGGGGGTCATTTATGAAAAAAAGGGTCAGTATGATGAGGCGATAAGCGAATATAAAAAGGCCTCGGAAACTTTACCCGTAGCATATTTATATATGGGCAACGCCTCTTTTCTGAAAGGGGATTTAAAAGGGGCTGAGCAGTTTTACAGGAAGGCCATTCGTGAGGAGCCTGCAAATGCCGATGCAATGAATAATCTGGCGTGGCTTTATTATAAACTGGGTAAAAACCTTGATGAGGCTGAAGCACTCGTAAAGAAGGCGATAGAGATAAGACCTGAAAAGGCTGATGCATACAGGGATACTCTTGTGAAGATTGAGGAGCGAAGGTGACAAAGGGACTTATTCATATTTATACAGGTGAGGGCAAGGGAAAGACAACGGTCTCCGTGGGCCTTGCCGTCAGGGCAAAAAGCAGGGGATGGAGGGTTTTGTTTGCCCAGTTTATGAAGCCCGGCTATACGGGTGGAGAGCTTGACCTCCTGCAGAAACTCTCTGTTGAGATAAGGAGATTCACTGAGATTAAACCACCCTCTTTCTACCCCGGGATAGACAGGACTGAACTGAAGAAACACTCTTTTGAGGCCCTGCGGGAGATTCAGCATAGCGCTCAGGATTTTGACCTTGTTATTATCGATGAATTCAATAACCTTGTCGGCGCCGGTATAATTTCAGAAAGTGAAGCTGTTAATTTTATGAAGAGCTTTTGTGAAAGCACCGAGCTTGTCCTCACAGGGCGCGGTGCAACAGAAGGGATGATTGATATCGCTGATTATGTCACATACATGAAGGCAGTGAAACACCCCCTTGGCAAAGGACAGACCGCAAGAAAGGGGATCGAGTACTGATATTGCAAGAAACTTTAAG
>BTTF01000187.1:0-1827 GCA_036244995.1 bacterium
GACCTGAGTTCTCTCAGCGTTGCCTTAAAAACCGTCTCAGGTAATCCAAAGGTATTCAGGAGATTCCTCATCCTTGCAGGCCCTATATCCTTTATTGAGGAGAGGGCAATCCAGTAGATAAGGTCATTGGTCATTATATTCATAAATCAGGAAACCCATCAAGGACCCGAATGCTTTCAGGAGGAACAGAGCAGGATACAGGGCCGTCAACTACTTCCATCTTCTCTGCTTCAGTCTCAGTGCATTAAGTTTTATAAAACCCTCGGCATCCTTCTGATTGTAGACCTCCTCAGCCTCAAAGGTTGCAAGCTCGGTACTGTATAAACTCACTGGAGACGTTCTTCCAACTACAGTGCAGTTGCCCTTGTATAACTTAAACCTTGCTTTCCCTGTCACATCCGCCTGAATCCTGTCCATCATCTCCTGGAGCATCTCCCTTTCAGGGGAGAACCAGTAACCATAGTAAACACATTCAGCATATTTCGGTATCAGTGAATCCCTGAGGTGCAGTACCTCCCTGTCAAGAGTAATGGACTCTATGGCCCTGTGGGCAACATGGAGGACCGTGCCCCCGGGTGTCTCATACACTCCCCTTGACTTAATCCCGACATACCTGTTCTCTACAATATCCACCCTGCCTATTCCCTGCTCACCGGCAATCGTGTTCAGTCTTGCAAGGAGCTCGAAAGGGCTGAGCTTTTCACCGTCGATGGCCACGGGGTTGCCTTCTTCATAATCTATCTCAATATAAACCGGTTTATCAGGGGCATTTTCAGGTGAAACCATCATTGTATACATATCATCCGGTGGTTGCGCCCACGGGTCTTCAAGCACTCCGCCCTCATAACTTATATGGAATATATTCATATCCATACTGTATGGTTTTTCCTTTGTAACCGGCACATCTATGCCCTTTGACCGGGCATAATCAATGAGGGACTCTCTCGAATTAAAAGGCCACTCCCTCCAGGGCGCTATCACCTGTATATCAGGCTTCATTGCATAATAGGTGAGCTCAAACCTCACCTGGTCATTACCCTTGCCCGTGGCCCCGTGGGCAACCGCATCCGCCCCCTCCTTCTCAACAATCTCAATCTGCCTCTTTGCAATAAGGGGCCTGGCAATGGAAGTGCCCAGCAGATAAACTCCTTCATAAACGGCATTTGCCCTGAGCATGGGAAAGATATATTCCCTGACAAACTCCTCTCTCAGGTCTTCAACATAGGCACGCAGGGCGCCTGTACTGAGGGCCTTGTCCCTGACAGCCTCAAGGTCTTCTCCCTGACCAAGGTCTGCACAGTAGGCAATGACCTCTGCATTGTATGTATCCTTAAGCCATTCAATTGCAACCGATGTATCAAGACCTCCTGAATAAGCAAGAACTATCTTCATCTATCCTCCCTTGAGAATCAAAAGACTTTTGGAGTAAAAAACTTTGGAGTAAGTAAAAATTCTGGAGTAATGGAGTGTTGGAGTATGAGATAGACTATTAATATTATGAGTATAGTTACCATTTAACGATCTTCAGTTCTCCAATCCTCTATCACTCCAACTCCCGGTCAGCGTCTCCATAGTTATAAGTTTCAGTGTTAAAACGCTTACCCAGCGATTTATACACTAAAAAATAGTAATGGTATCTGTCAAGTAAGCCGCCGGGGGCGGTATCCATCCACTTTAGAATTAATCCTCAGATTTCAGAGAAAGATCGTACGCGGAAACAATAAAAGAATTTACACAGACTTATTAATCCGCAGATTACGCAGATGTCTCGGATTTTAAAAGCACACACCCTTAATCACCTCTTGATAGAGAGGAAACCTTGACAAT
>BTTF01000188.1:0-1776 GCA_036244995.1 bacterium
ATCTCGAAGGCATCGTGAAGCTCAAAGACTTTTTTTCAGCCTCAAGATTACCTCTTAAAGTTGAAAAGCTCATAGAGCAGAGTAAAGACAAGACTTAAGGAGTCCCGTGCCTATGCGTCTTATCTTTGACGCTATGCGCTGTGCTCTTTGCGTCTTGAACTCCCCAACTCCCTTTTCATCCATATCCCGTTTATCCCATCAAATTTCTCCCATCGTTAAAGTATAATCAGCGTTAACATCGTGTCCTCCGGAAGATAACCTTAAGTATAATATGTTAATATTTATAGCTCTCATGAGCATAATAGACCATAGGCTAAACTTGAAAGGAGTGATAGGTAATGTTCAGGTTGCGTTTTCTTACTGCAGGAGAGTCTCACGGAAAGGGGTTGACAGGCATTATTGAGGGTATTCCCGCAAATCTACAGATTACCCCTGATTATGTGAACCGGCAACTCAGCAGAAGACAGGCCGGTTTTGGCCGTGGCGGAAGGATGAAGATAGAGTCGGACAGTGTTGAGTTTATTTCCGGAATCAGATGGGGAGTTACAATTGGATCACCGGTTGCCCTTTTTATTGAAAACCGTGACTGGGAAAACTGGCAGGAGGGGATGTCACCTCTTGCGGAAGAGAGGGGTTCTGTGCCGCCTGTTACACGACCAAGGCCAGGACATGCCGATCTGCCAGGTGCGACCAAATATCATCAGGATGATATAAGAAACATACTTGAGAGGTCTTCCGCAAGGGAGACAGCCATGAGGGTAGCCATAGGTGCAATCGGCAGGCGGTTTCTTGAGGAGTTTGGCATAACTGTTGGTGGGTTTGTTACGGCCATAGGCAATGTCTCCATGAGCGTTGACCCGGCTGCTTTGAAAGAGGAGGACCTGAAGGCTTTCTCTGTAAGCGCTGAGGGTTCTGATGTGAGGTGTCCTGATGGTGATACGGCAAACCGGATGAAGGAGGCCATAGAGAAGGCAACAAGGGAGGGCTACTCCCTTGGAGGCACATTCCTTGTCCATGCCGTGGGTGTGCCGGTCGGTCTTGGCAGCCACATTCAGTGGGACAGGAGACTTGACGGTCGCCTTGCGCATGCCTTTATGGGCATTCAGGCCATAAAAGGTGTTGAAATTGGTAGCGGATTTGAGCTTGCAAAGAGACCGGGGGCTGAAGTGATGGATGAGATAAATGCCTCTCCCGATGCTGGATCGCCCATGTCCGTCCTCAGGAAAACGAATCATGCCGGCGGTATAGAAGGCGGGATTACAAACGGGATGCCTGTAGTAGTCAGGGCAGCCATGAAGCCGATCCCGACCCAGCACAAACCCCTCAGGTCTGTTGACATTATTACAGGTGAACCCTTTGAGGCCACCTATGAGAGGTCTGATGTCTGTGCAGTGCCGGCGGCCTCGGTAATAGGTGAGGCTGTTATGTCTCTGGTAATTGCCGATGCCTTTCTGGAGAAATTCGGTGGCGACAGCATGGAGGAGACAAAGAGAAATTACGAGAATTATCTGAAGAATATGTAGACAGATTTTTCAGAAATCCGATATAATTTTGCGTCCTTCAAACGGGGAATTTCCTGACGGGATAAACGGGATAAAGATGAAAAGGGAATTCAGGAGTTCAGGACGCAAAGAGCATAGCGCATAGCGTCAAAGATAAGACGCATAGGGCACGGGACTCCTTAAGTCTTGTCTTTACGCTCTGCTCTATGAGCTTTTCAACTTTAAGAGGTAATCTTGAGGCTGAAAAAAAGATTTTGAGCTTCACGATGCCTTC
>BTTF01000189.1:0-1747 GCA_036244995.1 bacterium
TGCCACCTCAGCCCCTGGCCTGAGACCTTCACTCCTTCGGCCTTTTTGATTATTCCGCTGAAATCCCATCCTGAAGGGTCTCCGTCACAATGAAAATAATACAGGAGCGAAAGCCTTCGCAGAAGGTTTCTTACAAGGATATGGAATTCAAGGTCAAGGGTTAGGTGTCCGTTGTATACAATTCGCGTTGGGGTCAGGAAGCGGAGAGTGACGAGTTCAGGGATATCCGTCTCCTTATTCAATAAGTCAGGGTCAAGAGACAGTACGTTGGTCTTAAATGTTCCGAGTGTTTTCGATTCGGAATCATAGATGGTCTCTTCATTGCAACTGACATCCACTAATTCAAACTTTGCCTTGCCTTTGCCAAGCCCTATCCTGCCAAGCTCGTCAAAGGCATATATGAAATAGGGGAGGTAATCTATTGCCCTGCCTATCAGGGTGAGACCGAAGGTTATCTCGTCTCCGGGTTTATAACTCCTTCGTTGCCCTGCCGGGGGCTCAATGATAAACGGATGGGGGGCTGACTTATATTTGCGCATTATTTTTGTATCTGCGGATGGAGGAGTCTCGAAGATATATGAATAGACACATTTGTCTTTAAGAAGACAATCGGAACATTCCCTGCCTTTTATGGCACAGACCACCCGCCTGAATGCATGACCGAACCCTCCCCTCAGGGTGGAACCCTTGTAGGAAGGCAGGAGCATGGGTTCCAGCGGCCTTATTTTAAAGCTGAAAGATGCGGTTTTGACCTGCGTAAAAGCCCCCTCGTATCAATATGCGGACTATCCGGACACAGCAGAATTCTATCAGAAATTTTTACTGTTTTGCAAGAAACCGTTAATTTACTATCGACGATTGATTATTGACGATTGAAAAAAACCGGCATCATTGAATGTTCCCTCCGAAAGCTCTAATCCCACTTAAGTGGATCCATTTTATAGTAGAGCTTTAATTCCTCGTATAGTTCGGGGTGCTTCTGCTTCAGCTTTGCGGGTTTCTTGAAAAATGCCTCTGTGATTACTGCAAAAAACTCCGCCGGGTTGGTTGCTCCGTACGAGTCAATCACATCCCTGTGATGTTTTTTTACCTTTTCAACGAGTTCCCCGTACTCCCTGCCCAGAATCCTCGCCCATGCAACATAGCTGGTTCCCTGCTCAAGAATCGGCGCGCCGTCAGCCCTGCCGTCTTCCTGATCCAGTTGATGGGAAAATTCATGCAGGACAACATTGTGTCCGTCCCTGATATCCACGGATTCCTGTTTGACATGATCCCACGCCAGCACCAGTTCGCCGCTGTTCCACGACTCGCCAAGCCTGGCACTGTCCGTCAGAACAGGAATCCCTCCTACGAGTGTTGTCTGCTTGGCAATATAGGCCCCGGGATAGACCACTATGGATTTCAGCCTGGGATAAAAGGTGGGGTTCCCCTTCAGCAACAGCAGGCATGCCTGCGCTGCTATTGTCACCTTCATTGCCTCGGTAAGCTGAAGTCCACCGCAGCCCTCAAAATTCTTTTCATCCAGAAACACATTTATGTAGCCGTGAAGCCGCTCTCTGAGATCTTCCGGAAGGTGTTTATACAAGGCCACATTTTCGCGGAGTATCTCCTCCCATTCCCGGGGAAACGGCTGTTTCATCAACCGTTGACGTCGGGTATTGCGCAGGTGTTTTCTGCCAATGATAAAGGCTGAGACCAGGACAAGAAGGCCCAGGATTAAAAATACGGGACCACTCAACACACTACC
>BTTF01000190.1:0-1654 GCA_036244995.1 bacterium
AACAGGGTTTATTTATGCAGGTATTTCAGGGCTCTTACAGGTTTTACCTGCAATGCTTATATAAGAAGGCTGAGAATGGATCATGCAATTCAGTTACTGAAGGAAGGTGACAATAGTATCTCCGATGTTTCAATGAAGCTTGGCTACAGCCCCAAATATTTCTCCACCCTCTTTAAAAAGACCTTCGGTATTGTCCCTAAAAAGATAAAGGAATGATTTTATTAGCCTGGGTTACAAGAGAAAAGCGCCGGGAGATAGAAGATGTATTGCTCGGATTGAGGGTCCTCTTTGAAGAGATAAGTCCTTTAATAGAGAGTTATAACTCGGAAGTCTGTCCTTACTGTGAGGATGTCTGTTGTAAACAGAGACATGCCTATTATGACAGTGAGGACAGGCTTTATATCTCTGCCCTTGGCCTTTCAGTTCCTGAATATAGTGAACGAAGTCTTGGGGAGCCATGTGAGTTTCTCTCCTTTAATGGGTGCTCAAGACCGAGGTGGCAGAGACCTTTCAGGTGTACCTGGTTTTTCTGTGAACCCCTTTTGAGATATATGTATGACGGGCCCGGCAGACCTCATCGGCGTCTTGTCCGCCTGCTGCAGGAGATTGTCGAATTAAGGGGGAAATTACTTAGCTGCTGTTGCAGAGAAACAAAAATCCAAAAACAGTCATTCTGAACTTGTTTCAGAATCTATAAAGCCAATCAGTTTTTTTCAGCGGCCGGTTAGATGATACGGAAAAGGTGATCGGATACAAATGAGACGGGTGGTTATAACAGGCATTGGCGCAGTTACTCCTTTGGGGCTTAACTTTCAGGAGACCTGGAAGGGCTTCAAAAAAGGTTTCTCCGGGCTTTCCGGGTGCAGCAGGGTTGAGGTGGACGATATACCGTGGAAGGTGAGCGGGGAGTTAAGAGGTTTTGATGCCCTGTCGTTCTTAACCCCTAAGGAGAAGAACCGCCTTGACCCATTTATACAGTATTCCCTTGCCGCAGCCCTTTCTGCCTTTAAAGATGCCTCTTTATGTTCTGAACCGAATATTATGGTCATAATTGGTTCGAGCAGGGGAGGGGTAACCAGGATTGAGGAGTCGCTGCGAGCTTACTTTAAGGATGGACGGCCTCTGTCGGCCTATCTGATGCCTGCTACAACAATAAGTATGGCTCCGTCATATATTGCGCACAGACTTGGTTTAAAGGGGTATTGCCTTGGCATATCCAATGCCTGTGCGTCGGGCACCATGGCAATTGGAGAAGCATTCAGGTTAATAGGGACGGGGTATGCAGACATTGCCCTGACAGGTGGAGCAGAGGCGCCTTTATGCAGGTTATGTCTTGAAGGATATGGTAGAACCGGTGCACTGTCCACAGGTACCGACAGCAGGGCAAGCCGTCCGTTTGACAGGGACAGGGATGGGTTTGTCCTCTCGGAGGGCGCCTGCGTTCTGGTTGTTGAAGAGATGCAGCATGCCATATGTTTGCAGCCTCGGGTGCCCTGGAAGTGGCAGCCACGGCCATGAGTCTTCATGAGGGAGTAGGTTACTCCAACCATAAACCTTGCCCAGCCTGACCGGGAGTGTGGTCTCAATATCTCATCAGACCTTGCAGAGAAGGATATGAGGGTGGCCCTGAGCACTTCTTTTGGTTTCGGGGGAA
>BTTF01000191.1:0-1630 GCA_036244995.1 bacterium
AAGACAAACGAATGGGCAACCACGGGGGGTTGCCCCTACCATTCCGGAATTATGCGAAACAAAATATCCCGCCCATAGACTGTCAAACCTGTTTTCTGCCATATCTGTTATAATATCTGTTCCATGCCTAGACCTGTAATCGCAATAATCGGAAGGCCCAATGTGGGCAAATCCACACTATTCAACAAAATGACCCGCACACACAAGGCCATAGTTGAAGATATACCTGGTGTCACGAGGGACAGGATTTACGAGGAGGCCACCTATGATGACAGGGACTTTATCGTCATTGATACGGGCGGCCTCTTCCCTGAGACAGATGAGGAGATCCTGATTCAGACCAGACAGCAGGCCATGTTTGCCGTGGAGGAGGCTGACCTTATAGTGTTACTCCTTGACGGAAAAGAAGGCATTACAGAACTGGACAGGCAGATTGTCGACATGATGAGACCTGTAAACAAAAAGGTCCTCTTTGTGGTCAATAAAATAGACGCCCGTAACCGGGAGGACAGGCTCTTTGATTTCTATTCCCTTGGCGTTGATGAGCTGATGCCTTTATCAGCAGCCACAGGATACTGTTTTGCTGAATTCATGGAAAAAGTTCTTGAAAACCTGCCTGAAAAAGAGGCTGCTGAAAAGGCCGTGGAGGGTCTGCCGGGAATTGCCATTGTGGGAAAACCGAATGTTGGAAAGTCTACCTTTGTTAACTCTCTGCTCGGAAAGGAGCGAATGATTGTAAGTACTGAACCAGGGACTACACGGGATTCCGTTGACAGTATCTGCAAATATTACGGAAAAGAATACATTATCATTGACACAGCAGGACTACGCCGGAAATCAAGGATAGTAGACCACTCGCTGGAGAAATTCATGATTGTCAGGGTGGTCAGGAGTATTGAAAGGGCCGATGTAGTATTACTGCTCATAGACGCCCGCGAAGGCATATCAGAACAGGACCAGAAGATAGCGGCATTGATCAGCAGATATGGGAAAGGACTCGTCCTGCTCTTTAACAAGTGGGACCTCATTGAAGACCCCGACAAGAGGTACAAGGAACTCCTGAGAGAGATACACTGGAAACTGCGCTTTGTTGAATATGCCCCTGTCCTGACAATATCCGGACTCTCACGCAAGAGGACAACAAAGGTCTTTTCCATGGTTGATGAGATTATAAGCGAACGTAAAAAGCGTATATCCACCTCAGCCCTTAACAAATTCGTCTCGGAGATAGCACCGTTACTCCCAACACACAAGGGGAAAAAGACTAAAATATTCTACATGACACAGACAGACATAGAGCCACCGACATTCGTCCTGTTTGTAAACTATCCCCAGGTCTTCAAACCGGAACATGTCAGGTTCATAGAAAGACTCATACGGCAGGAGTATACCTTTAAAGGCACCCCCTTAAGGGTCTTCATCCGTCAAAGAGGCAAATGAAATAATCCTTAACTTTCCCGAAGCAACGCGATATCAGAACAGCGCATAGATAAACGGTGCTACCGCAGAACCTTGCGTAAAGACTACCAGGGCACCCAGAAGCACTAAGAAAATGTTTTTCTATTATTAGCCTGGCAACTATTCAGAGAGGCATATTTGTCAGCAAAGCTAACCACTCAGCCGGCAAAAA